>NZ_JARDJI010000012.1:0-139011 GCF_039907765.1 Mesorhizobium sp. CC13
GGCCATGCCCAGATCGGCAAGGGCATGTGGGCGATGCCGGACCTGATGGCGGCGATGCTGGAGCAGAAGATCGCCCACCCGAAGGCCGGCGCCAACACCGCCTGGGTGCCGTCGCCGACGGCAGCCACCCTGCATGCCACCCACTACCACAAGGTCGACGTGCACCAGGTGCAGGCTGAGCTGAAGAGCCGGCCCAAGGCGCGTCTCGACGACATCCTGTCGGTGCCTGTCGTTGTCCGTCCCAACTGGACGCCCGACGAGATCCAGCGCGAGCTCGACAACAACGCGCAAGGCATCCTCGGCTACGTGGTGCGCTGGATCGACCAGGGCGTCGGCTGCTCGAAGGTGCCCGACATCAACGACGTCGGCCTGATGGAAGACCGCGCCACGCTGCGCATCTCCTCCCAGCACATCGCCAACTGGCTGCGCCACGACGTCTGCTCGCACATCCAGGTGATGGATTCGCTTCAGCGCATGGCGGCCATCGTCGACCGCCAGAATGTCGGCGACCCGCTCTATCACCCGATGGCGCCGGAGTTCGACCAGTCGACCGCCTTCCGTGCCGCCTGCGACCTCGTCTTCGAAGGCCGCGCCCAGCCCAACGGCTACACCGAGCCGGTCCTGCACAAGCGCAGGCTGGAGCTCAAGGCGAAGGCGAAAGGCTGAGCATTGCCAACGGAATGCTAGGCAGTCCGTGGTAACCTATTCCGCATGACAGCGTTTCTTCACGCCCCCCTCTGGCCTGCCGGCCATCTCCCCCACAAGGGGGGAGATTGGCAGCTGCAGCCGCCAGCCGTGACCAAAGGGGGGCGGGTTCATTTCAGCAAGAGTGTCTGCCGAGACGCTCGCGCAGGCCTGATCTCCCCCCTTGTGGGGGAGATGCCCGGCAGGGCAGAGGGGGGCGTGCAACGCGCTACCCTCCGACATTCTTCCCGGAGCACACCATGATCCTGCTCGCCATCGATTGCGCCGCGAGCCTGTGTGCCGCCAGTGTCTACGACGCTGACGCCGATCGCGAGCTGGGCCGCTCCGTCCGCGATCTCGGCAAGGGCCATGCCGAGCACCTGATGGCCGTGATTGACGAGGCGCTTGGTCAGGCCGGCAAGGCATATGCCGATCTCGGCAGGATCGCGGTCTCGACCGGTCCGGGCTCGTTCACCGGCGTGCGGGTCGCCGTTTCGGCCGCGCGCGGCTTCTCGCTGGCGCTGAAGGTGCCGGCGGTCGGCGTCACCACGCTCGAAGCGCTGGCCCGGGAGACGCGCGATGCGCTTGGGCCGCGCAGGGTGTTTGCGGTGCTCGACGCCGGGCGCGAGGAAATCCATGCCGGCCTCTATGACGAGACCGGGGCTGTGCTGCGCGAGCCCGTGGTGCTGAGCCTGACTGACGCCGCTGCCATCGCTGCTTCCGGGCCAATCGCGCTCGTAGGCACCGCAGCGCGCATGGTTGCCGACGCAGCGGCGACCGACAAGCCATTCGGGTTCGGACCGATGCTTGCCACTGCCGATATCGGGACCTATGCGCGCATTGCCGCCGCCAAGACCCCCGCCGAGCGCCCGAAACCGGTCTATCTGAGAGCACCGGACGCCAAGCCGCAGGCCGGCTTCGTGCTGCCGAGGGAAGAGAAATGAAATTGCCTTTCTGGCCGCGCCGCCGCGACTATGCGCTCGAGCCCCTGACGATCGAGGACAGTGCCGCCATCGCCCCGCTGCACCGCGAAGACTTCGTGCGCCCGTGGTCGGGCGAGGAGTTTTCGGCGCTGCTCGAACAGGACACGGTGTTCGGCTTTGCCGTGCGCGAGGTAGGCCAGGGTGGCGCAGCACCCGCCGGCTTCGTGCTGGCGCGCCTGGCCGCCGGCGAGGCGGAGATCCTGACCATCGCCGTATCCCGCAGCCACCGCCGGCACGGGCTCGGCTGGCGCCTGATGGACGCGGTGCTGCGCGAGCTGCATGGCCAGCGCGCCGAGGCGCTGTTCCTCGAGGTCGACGAGACCAATGCGCCGGCGATCGGCCTCTACCGCAAGTTCGGCTTCCACGAGGTCGGCAAGCGCCCGAACTATTACCAGTCGGCGCAAGGCGCGACCGGCGCGCTTGTCATGCGGCTCGATCTTCGCTAGCCAGATGCCCGGTCAATCGAGGGTGTCAGGCGCTACATGATCGGAAAGATCCGCACAGGGCTGGCGCTGGCATGGATGGTCGCGGCCTCGCTGGTTCTGGTGCCGCTGCAGGTCATCTCGATGAAGACCGGCCTGTGGCCGGAAACCGTGATCCTCAAGATCTGGCACCGCGCCATGCTCTGGGCGCTCGGCATGCGCGTCCGCGTCGTCGGCGAGATGGTCAAGACCCGGCCGCTGATGATCGCCTCCAACCATATCTCGTGGACCGACATCATGGCGCTCGGGTCGCGGTTCGACGTGACCTTCATCGCCAAGTCGGAGCTGAATGGCTGGCCGGTCTTCGGCTTCCTGTCGCGGCTGCAGCGCACCGTGTTCATCGAGCGCGAGCGCAAGCGCAAGTCGGGCGACCAGGCGAGCGAGATCGCCCGGCGACTGGCGGCCGGCGACGCCATGGTGCTGTTCGCCGAGGGCAGCACCGGCGACGGCAACCTGCTCCTGCCGTTCAAGAGCACGCTGTTCGGCGCGGCCTCGATGGCGATCGCCGAGGGGGCTGCCGAGCACGTCGTCATCCAGCCGGTGTCGATCGCCTACACCCGTATCCACGGCTTGCCGCTGGGCCGCCAGCACCGCCCGATCGCCAGCTGGATCGGCGACATGGACCTGGTGCCGCATGTCGGCCAGCTCTTGGCCGAAGGTGGGCTCGACGTCGAGATACGCTTTGGCGAGCCGATCGATTTTTCGGCCAGGTCGAGCCGCAAGGAGGCGACGCGGCTGATGGAGGAGCGGGTGCGCACGATGATGCTGCAGTCGCTGGCCGCGCCGCATCCGGCGCGCTAGCCGGGCCGGCCGGACGCGCGGCCATCATCGTCTGTTTTTTGCCGCGGAAATGGTCTAATAGCCGCCGCATGGAACTCGACGATATCTCTGAAATCATGCCGGCGGGCGAAGCCGCCGCGGCAGGCGCGGACGCGGCCAGGAAGGTCTTCATCAAGACCTATGGCTGCCAGATGAATGTCTACGACTCGCAGCGCATGAACGATGCGCTCGCCGCGGACGGCTATTCGGCCACCGAGACCATCGAGGATGCCGACCTGGTGCTCCTCAACACCTGCCACATCCGCGAGAAGGCGGCCGAGAAGGTCTATTCCGAACTCGGCAGGCTGAACAAGCTCAAGGCCGAACGTGCCGCCCGCGGCCGCGAGATGGTGGTCGGCGTCACCGGCTGCGTCGCCCAGGCCGAAGGCCGGGAGATCATCCGCCGTTCCGCGGCGGTCGACCTCGTGGTCGGCCCGCAGACCTATCACCGCCTGCCCGAGGTGGTGAGGAAGGCGCGCGGCGGCCACAAGGTGGTCGAGACTGAATACGCGCTCGAGGACAAGTTCGAGCACCTGCCCGCGCCGAGGAAGGCCGAGGTCGCCAGGCGCGGCGTCACCGCCTTCCTGACCGTGCAAGAAGGCTGCGACAAGTTCTGCACCTTCTGCGTGGTGCCCTATACGCGCGGCTCGGAAGTGTCGCGTTCGGTCGCCCAGATCGTCGCCGAGGCCGAGCGACTGGCCGAGGCCGGCGTGCGCGAGGTGACGCTGCTCGGCCAGAACGTCAATGCCTGGCACGGCGAAGGCCCTGACGGCAGCGAATGGGGGCTCGGCCGGCTGCTCTATCGGCTGGCCGAAATCCCGGGCCTGGCGCGGCTGCGCTACACCACCAGCCACCCGCGCGACATGGATGACGAGCTGATCGCGGCACATCGCGACCTCGCAGTGCTGATGCCCTATCTGCACCTGCCGGTGCAGTCGGGCTCCGACCGCATCCTCAAGGCGATGAACCGCAAGCATACGGCGAAAGACTATCTCAGGCTGATCGACCGCATCCGTGCGGCGCGCCCCGACATCGCCATGTCCGGCGACTTCATCGTCGGCTTCCCCGGCGAGACCGACGCGGACTTCGAGGCGACGCTTGCGATCATCCGCGCCACCAACTACGCCTCGGCCTACTCGTTCAAATATTCGCCGCGTCCCGGTACGCCGGGCGCCGAGATGGGCGGCCATGTCGAGGAAAAGGTGAAGGACGAGCGGCTGCAGCGCCTGCAGGCGCTGATCACCGAGCAGCAGCACGTCTTTGCCAATGGGCTGGTCGGCAGGACCATGTCGACGCTGATCGAGAAGCCGGGCCGCGAGCCAGGCCAGGTCGTCGGCCGTTCGCCCTGGCTCCAGCCCGTGATTGTTGATGAAAAGGCCGGCGAAATCGGTGACATTGTTGATGTGCGAATCACGAAGACGGGCACCAACAGCCTGTTCGCCGAGACGGTCTGATCCGTTCGGCAGATGAGGAGAGACGGTTGAGCGCTGCTGAACTCAAGAACCTGCCCTCCGGGGCGTCTGACATGGCGCACATCGTACTGACCTTCGACAACAACAAGCTTGCCAGTGCGCTTTACGGCCAGTTCGACGAGAACCTGGCGCGGCTCGAGCAGAAGCTCGGCGTCGACATCCGCTCGCGCGGCAACCAGCTGACCATCAAGGGCAGCGCCACCGCCGCCGAGCAGGCGCGGCGGGCGCTCGACCACCTCTATGGGATCCTGCAGAAGGGCGGCGAGGTGGCGCAATCCGATGTCGACGGCGCCGTCCGCATGGCGGTCGCCCCCGACGACCAGCTCACCCTGCCGACGCTCGAGCGCAAGGGCAAGATGGCCGCCGCCCAGATCTCGACGCGCAAGCGCACCATCTATGCCCGCTCGCTCAACCAGGACGCCTACATGCGGGCGCTGGAGCGCTCGGAGCTGGTCTTCGGCATCGGCCCGGCCGGCACCGGCAAGACCTATCTGGCGGTCGCGCACGCCGCCATGCTGCTCGAGCGCGGCATGGTCGAGCGCATCATCCTGTCGCGGCCGGCGGTGGAGGCGGGCGAGCGCCTCGGCTTCCTGCCCGGCGACATGAAGGAGAAGGTCGACCCCTATCTCAGGCCGCTTTACGACGCGCTCTACGACATGATGCCGGCCGACAAGGTCGAGCGCGCCATCGCCGCCGAGGTGATCGAGATCGCGCCGCTGGCCTTCATGCGTGGCCGCACCCTGGCGCATTCCGCCGTCATCCTCGACGAGGCGCAGAACACCACCTCGATGCAGATGAAGATGTTCCTCACCCGCCTGGGCGAGAACTCGCGCATGATCGTCACCGGCGACCCGTCGCAGATCGACCTGCCGCCCAACACCAAGTCGGGCCTGGTCGAGGCGCTGCGCATCCTCGACGGCGTGCCGGGGGCGGTGACGGTGCGCTTCAACGACACCGACGTGGTCCGTCATCCGCTCGTCGCCGAGATCGTCAGGGCCTACGACCGCGACGGCAAGATGGCCCGCGGCCTCGCCGGCGAAGACTGATCGGAACCGTCGCATGTCCAGCACGCAACGGCCCGCCGCCGCGGGCGTCGAACTCGACATCGACCTGATGGTCGAGGCGGGCGCCTGGGCGGGGGAGGACGAACTCCGCGCGCTGGTCGAACGCGCCGTGCCCGCAGCGCTCGCCGAAGCGGGGGCAGACATGGCGCAGGGCGTCGAGCTTAGCCTCGTCTTCACCGACGACGAGAGCATTCGCAGGCTCAATGCCGAGTGGCGCGGCAAGGACAAGCCGACCAACGTGCTGTCCTTCCCGGCTTTTCCGATCGCGCCCGGCGACCCGCTGCCGCCGATGCTCGGCGACATCGTGCTCGCCAGCGAGACCGTGGCGCGCGAGGCGGCGGAAGAGGACAAGCCGCTCGAAAACCACATCACCCATCTCATTGTCCACGGACTCCTGCATCTTTTGGGGTATGATCACGAGACCGACGAGGAGGCCGAGGAGATGGAAGCGCTGGAGCGCCGGGCGCTTGCCAGGCTTGCCATTCCCGATCCCTACGCGTAACAGGGACGAACAATCGACCGGAAGACGATGAACGAGAAACCTGAGATTGCCGCCTCTCCCGAGCCGGGGCCTGCGGCAAGAGCCTCCGAACAGGCCGAAGACGGACCTAGTACGAGCACCGCGCCGCATTCGGCGCATGAACCGCAGGCCGAGCGGCCGTCCTTCATCGAGCGGCTGACAAGGCTGTTCCGGCACCGCAACGGCAGCAACATCCGCGACGAGATCGCCGACGCGCTGGCCGATACGGCGAGCGACGCCGAATCCTTCTCGCCCGGCGAGCGCGCCATGCTCAACAACATCCTGAGGCTCCGCGAGGTGCGGGTCGAGGATGTGATGGTGCCCAGGGCCGACATCGAGGCGATCGAACTCAACACCAAACTCGGCGAAGTGCTCGGCGTCTTCGAGCAGTCGGGCCATTCGCGCATGCCGGTCTATGTCGAGACCCTCGACGACCCGCGCGGCATGGTCCACATCCGCGACATCCTCGCCCACATCACTCGCGGCGCCCGCGTCAAGAAGGGCAGGTCGCGCAAGGCCCAGGCCGCCGATGCGCAGCTCGACCTCGCCCAGGTCGACCTCAACCGCAGCATCGGCGAGCTCAACCTCATCCGCACGGTGCTGTTCGTGCCGCCGTCGATGCTCGCCTCCGACCTCATGCAACGCATGCAGGCGACACGCACGCAGATGGCGCTGGTCATCGACGAATATGGCGGCACCGACGGCCTGGTCTCGCTCGAGGACATCGTCGAGATGGTGGTCGGCGACATCGAGGACGAACACGACGACGACGAGCCTATGATCACCCAGGCCGGCGACGGCGTCTATGTGGTCGACGGCAAGGCCGAGATCGAGGAAGTGGCCAAGGTGCTCGGCGAGGAATTTTCGCCCGGCGAGCACGCCGAATATGTCGACACGATCGGCGGACTGATCTTCAATGCGCTCGGGCGGGTGCCCGCCCGCGGCGAGGTGGTGCAGGCGATCCCCGGCTTCGAGTTCCACGTGCTCGACGCCGACCCGCGCCGGGTCAAGCGCGTCCGTATCGTCCATGTCCAGAAGGGCGAGCGCCGCCGCCGCGCCAAGGTCGAGCAGGCGTAGTGCCCCCTGCGGCGCCGCGTCCCCTATGGCGCCGCATTTTCCTGCTGCTACATCTTCGTTCCAATTGCTGCTGAGGGGGGACGAATGGTGCGCTTTGCGGGACGGATAATTCTGCTTTCTGGCTGGAGGAGAAACCTGACGGCGTTCCTGGCGGGCGCCGTCGCCGTGCTGGCGCAGGCGCCGTACGACTTCTTCTTCGCCGGGTTCCTCTCCTTCCCCATATTGGTGTGGCTGATCGACGGCGCGGTCGCCGACACCCCGGCGGGCGCCTTGCGCCGACTCAGGCCGGCATTCGCGACAGGCTGGTGGTTCGGCTTCGGCTATTTCCTGGCCGGGCTGTGGTGGATCGGCGGCGCCCTTCTGGTGGAAGCCGAAAGCTTTGCCTGGGCGCTGCCCTTCGCCGTCGTCGGCATTCCGCTGATACTGTCGTTCTTCTACGGCTTTGCCGCGGCCATCGCGCGGCTGTTCTGGAGCGCCGGCATCGGCCGGGTCGTGGCGCTTGCCTTCGCCTTCGGCCTGATGGAGTGGCTGCGGACCTTCGTCTTCACCGGCTTCCCGTGGATTCCCGTGGGCTTCGGCGCCATGCCCATTCCGCTGCTGATGCAGAGCGTGTCGGTGGTGGGCACGACGGGCATGAACGTGCTGGCCGTCTTCGTCTTCGCCATGCCGGCGCTGCTGGCCGACGGCCGCAACCTGAAGCTCGGCGCGGCGCTTGCGGTGCTGCTGGCAGCCGCGCATGCCGGCTACGGCTATCTGCGGCTGTCGGCTCCGGCAGCGCCCGCAGGCCGCACGCTCGACGTCCGCATCGTCCAGCCCAACATCGACCTGTCGGAAAAATGGGACGGCCGAGTCCGCGAGCGCATCTTCTCCGACCTGCTCAAGCTTTCGAGCGAGGCGCCGAAGGCCGGCGCCAACAAGCCGCAGCTGATCGTCTGGCCGGAGACCTCGGTGCCGTTCCTGTTCTCCGAACGCCCCGACGGGCTGGTCGCCATCGGCGAGATGCTGGGCGAGGGCCAGATGCTGATGGCCGGCACCGTGCGCGCCGAGAACGGCTCGGGCGGGGAGACGCTCTATTACAACTCCGTCGCCAGCATCAACGACAAGGGCGAGATCGTCGGCGCCATCGACAAGGTGCACCTCGTGCCGTTCGGCGAGTACATACCCCTTGCCGATCTGATGGCGCGTGTCGGGCTGACGCAACTGGTTGCCGGACCGATGAATTTCGAAGCCGGCACGAGCCGTCGCCCCTTCGACCTGCCTGGCGGACTCAAGGCGGCGGCCTACATTTGTTACGAAATAATCTTTCCCGAGCTCGTCGCTGTTGACGCAGCGTCAACGCAGATTATTGTAAATGTTACAAACGACGCATGGTTTGGCGACACGCCCGGCCCATACCAGCATTTCCGGCAGTCGCAGATCCGCGCCGTGGAAAATGGAATGCCGGTCCTGCGCGCGGCCAACACAGGGATTTCCGGCATTGTCGATCCGTTCGGGCGAGCTGTGGATGCACTTGCGATGAATACTCGCGGCATCATCGATTTCTCGCTTCCGGTGGACGCGTCGAGCGCCGCGCCGTCGCAACCGTGGCGTGTTAACGGTTTCCTGATCATGTTGGGGTTTGCCGTTGCGGCAGGCGGCCTGAAGCTGAGGCAGAGGCTCAGGGCGAATTGACACTGTGGTTGTTAGAAACTCATATGCTGTCGCGCGGCTTCAGGCCGTTCCGGTCGGCATCGGTATCCGAAAGATCAACCGGCCCTGAAACGGGCATCTGCCCAATAATAATGCTGGAATAATCCGGCGAGGAAAGACAGTGGAAAAAGAAAACAAGAAAAAACCAAATCCTACCGACGTTCACGTCGGTGGACGAATTCGCCTGCGACGCAATATGTTAGGAATGAGCCAAGAGAAGCTGGGCGAAAGCCTGGGAATTACCTTCCAGCAGATCCAGAAGTATGAAAAAGGCACGAATCGAGTAGGAGCAAGCCGCCTGCAGGCCATAGCTTCGATCCTCGGCGTGCCGGTCGCATTCTTCTTCGAGGATGCTCCTGGCCAGGAAGGCACCGAGCACAGGGGGCTGGCCGAGGATGCTTCCACCAGCTTCGTGGTCGATTTCCTTTCGAGCGCCGAGGGCCTCCAGCTCAACCGTGCCTTTGCCCGCATTTCCAACCCGAAAGTCCGGCGCAAGGTGATCGAACTGGCCAAGGTCCTGGCCGACGACGACGAGCAGTGACACCGTGCGACGGCGATGCGCCGTCGCAACGCATTGCAATAACCTGCCTTACGTGGCGAAAAGCCTGCTTGACGAGTTCCGGCAGGCTTCGCTAACACATGGCCGCGCCAAATGGTCGGCATCGCGCCGGCCGCTTTCCAAGAGGGGACATCCCGTGTCGCGGCAGAACTATCTCTTCACATCCGAATCCGTATCCGAAGGTCACCCCGACAAGGTGTGCGACCGAATTTCCGACGAGATCGTCGATCTCGTCTACCGAGAAGCCAAGAAGACCGGCATGGATCCGTGGAAGGTCCGCGTCGCCTGCGAAACGCTCGCGACGACCAACCGCGTCGTGATCGCCGGCGAAGTTCGCGTGCCCGATACGCTGCTCAAGAAGGACAAGAACGGAGAGATCGTCAAGGACGCCGCCGGCCACCCGGTCGTCAATCCGTCGAAGTTCAAGGCCGTGGCCCGCAAGGCCATCCGCGCCATCGGCTACGAGCAGGCCGGCTTCCACTGGAAGACCGCCAAGATCGACGTGCTGCTGCACGGCCAGTCGCCCGACATCGGCCAGGGCGTCGACAATGCCGCCGACCGCCAGGGCGAAGAAGGCGCGGGCGACCAGGGCATCATGTTCGGCTATGCCTGCCGCGAGACGCCGGACCTGATGCCGGCGCCGATCTACTACAGCCACAAGATCCTCGAGCTGCTCGCCGCCGCCCGCCACGAGGGCAAGGGCGACGCCGGCAAGCTCGGCCCGGACGCCAAGAGCCAGGTCACCGTGCGCTACCGCGACGGCAAGGCCCACGACGTCACCCAGATCGTGCTGTCGACACAGCATCTCGACGACAGCTGGGATTCGGCCAAGGTGCGCAAGGTGGTCGAGCCCTACATCCGCGAGGCACTCGGCGACCTCGAGATCGCCAAGGACTGCAACTGGTATATCAACCCGACCGGCAAGTTCGTGATCGGCGGCCCCGACGGCGACGCCGGCCTGACCGGCCGCAAGATCATCGTCGACACCTACGGTGGTGCTGCCCCGCATGGCGGCGGCGCCTTCTCGGGCAAGGACACCACCAAGGTCGACCGCTCGGCCGCCTATGCGGCGCGCTACCTCGCCAAGAACGTGGTTGCCGCCAGGCTCGCCGACCGCTGCACCATCCAGCTGTCCTACGCCATCGGCGTGGCCCAGCCCCTGTCGGTCTATGTCGACCTGCACGGCACCGGCAAGGTGTCGGAGGCAGCGCTCGAGGAAGCCCTGCGCGATGTCATGGACCTGTCGCCGTCGGGCATCCGCCGCCACCTCGACCTCAACAAGCCGATCTACGCCAAGACCTCGTCCTACGGCCATTTCGGCCGCAAGGCCGGCCGCGACGGATCCTTCTCCTGGGAGAAGACCGACCTGGTCAAGGCGATCAAGGATGCCGTCGCCAGCAAGGAAGCTGTCGCCGCCTGAGGCGACCGGCGTTTGTCGATGGAACAGGAACCGCGCCGCAGCCGCACGAGCGAAGCCTTCTTCGGCCGGCGGCGCGGAAAGCCTGTCCGCCCGCACCAGGCGGCCGCCCTTGAAAAGGGGCTCGCCCGCTTCGGCCTGGACCTCGCGACGCCGGCCCCCGCCGACCTGATCACGCTGTTCGAGGCGCCGGTCTCGAAGGTGCGGCTCGAGATCGGCTTCGGCGCCGGCGAGCACCTTCGCCATATCGCCGCCAACATGCCCGACGCCGGCTTCATCGGCGTCGAGCCCTTCGTCAACGGCATGGCCAAGATGACGGCGGCGCTCGACGAGCACCCCCAGCTCAACATCCGCCTCTATGACGAAGACGCCACGCAGCTGCTCGACTGGCTGCCGGAGGCGTCGCTCGACGGCATCGACCTGTTCTACCCCGATCCCTGGCCGAAGAAGAAGCACTGGAAGCGGCGCTTCGTCAGCCCGGCCAATCTCGACCGCTTCGCCCGCGTGCTGAAGCGCGGCGGAAAATTCCGCTTCGCCTCCGACATCGACACCTATGTCAACTGGACGCTGCTGCACTGCCGCGCCCATCCGGGCTTCGGTTGGCAGGCGGCCGACGCCCAGGACTGGCACAGGCCCTATGACGGCTGGACCCGCACCCGCTACGAGGCCAAGGCCATCCGCGAGAACCGCGTGCCGGCCTACCTGACGTTCGTCAGGGTATAGGCTGCAATCCCGCCGTCGTCGCCGACGCTCTCAGCGCTTCCGCTTTTCCCCGAATCGCGAAAACGCTCTATCTCTTTGCCTTGACGCAATTCCGGCCGGAAAACCGCCGCGCACTTTTCCTGGAACTGCCCTATGAGAGGCGCTTGCGCAGCGTGAGCGAGGTCGGCCGGTCGTATCCCTCATGCGCCGTGCGTTCGACCTCGACGAAGCCGAGCCGGGCGAAGGCGGCGTGGTTGGCCACGAGTTCGATTCGCGCCTGCAGCTCGAGCACCGGCTTGCCGTGCTCGATGGCGTGGCGCTCGGCCGCCTGCAGCAGCCGCCGGCCGAGGCCCGCGCCGCGCGCATGCTCGTCGACGGCGAGCTTGCCGACATAGAAGGCGTCGGTCCGTTCGGCGACGAAGATGCAGCCGGCGAGGCGGCCGTCGGCAGTGGCGATGAAGCAGGTTTCTTGCCCCGCCTTCCGGCGCAGGCCCTCGGGCGTGAGCTTGTGCGCCGAGGACGGCGGGTCGATGACCCCGTCCATGTAGGCGAAGCAGCGCCTGATGAGGCCGAGCAACTCGTCCCAGGCCGAAAAGTCCTCGGGGAGGCGGGAAATGGTCACGTCGGCCATGCTCAGGACGCCTTGTAGCGCACCGTGTCGAAGCGGGCGCCGAGCGCATCGTAGAGCAGCAGGCGGCCGACCAGCGGCTCGCCGATGCCGGTGATGAGCTTGATCGCCTCCATCGCCTGCAGCGTGCCCATCACGCCGGTCAGCGCGCCGAGCACGCCGGCCACCGCGCAGGACGGCACCAGGCCCGGCGGCGGCGGCTCGGGGAAAAGGTCGCGATAGGAAGGGTTGCGGCGGCCGTCGGGGGCGGTCTCGAACGGCTTCAGCACGGTGATCGAGCCGTCGAAGCGGCCAACGGCGGCATGCACCAGCGGCCGCTCGCATGCGGCGCAGGCGTCCGCCAGCGCATAGCGCGTCTCGAAATTGTCGGATCCGTCGACGACGACGTCGTAGGCGGCAACCAACTCACCGGCATTGGCTTCGGTCAGCCTGAGCTTGTGCAGCTCGACCGCCACATGCGGGTTGATGCGGCCGATCGCAGCGGCCGCACTCCCGGCCTTGGACTGACCGACCGACTGGGTGTCGTGGATCACCTGGCGCTGCAGGTTGGACAGCGACACGTGATCGTCGTCGACGATGCCGAGCGTGCCGACGCCGGCGGCGGCGAGATATTCGAGCACCGGCGCGCCGAGCCCGCCGGCACCGATCACCAGCACGCGGGCGCGCTTCAGCTTCTGCTGGCCCGGGCCGCCGATCTCCGGCAGCACGATGTGGCGGGCGTAACGTTCGAGTTCTTCGGGGGAGAGGGGGGCGGCCTGGTTCATGGCCGGAGCATATAGGCGCGAACCGGGCTTGTCAGGCTGTGTTACGGCGCTGCACTGCAGCCTCAGAGATCGGTCGGCCGCACGCTGCCGTGTTCGACGGTCAGGAACTGCGCCTTGCCCGCGAGGCTGGAGAACAGCGCCGGCTCGGTGCCGGTCATGAACGCCTGGCAGTTGAGGTCTTCGAGGATGGCGAAAAGTGCTGCCCGCCGGCCGGCGTCGAGATGGGCGGCGATCTCGTCGAGCAGCAGAATCGGTGCCGCACCCGCCATCTCGCCGGTCAGGCGTGCGTGCGAGACGACGATGCCGACCAGAAGCGCCTTCTGTTCGCCGGTGGAGCAGAGTTCCGCCGGCGTCGCCTTCGGCCGGTGTCGGACGAGAAGGTCGGAGCGGTGCGGGCCTTCGAGCGTGCGGCCGGCGGCGCGGTCGCGCTCGCGCCCGTCGGCCAGCGCCCGGCGGAAATGCTCTTCCAGCTCGACCGCCGGCATCTCGCCGATTCGCTCTTCCAGCGTGCCGGACAGCGCCAGGTCCGCCTGGGGGAAGGGGCCGGTCTCGGGCAGACGGCCGATCATGGCCGTCAACAGCCGCACCATCTCGACGCGCGCTGCGGCGATCGCCGCCCCAGTCTCGGCCATCTGGGTCTCGATCGCCTCGAACCAGGAGCGGTCGCGGCGGTCTTCCGACAGCAGCCGGTTGCGGCCGCGCATCGCCTTTTCATAGTCGAGCGCGCGCTGGCCGTGCGCCGGGTCGATCGCCAGCACCAGCCGGTCGAGGAAGCGGCGGCGGTCGCCGGCCGGCCCGGTGAACAGCGAATCCATCGACGGGGTGAGCCAGACGACGCGCAGCCATTCGAGCAGCTCGTCGGCCGACTTGGCGGTCGCGCCGTTGATGCGCACGCGCCTGCCCGCCTCGCCGGCGGCCTCCGGCGCGGTGCCGGTGCCGATCTCGACATCGCCCAGCGGGCCGTCGATCGTTGCATGCACGGCGAACGCGCCGGAGCTGCCCTCGCGCGCCACGTCGGTGTAGGGCGCCCGGCGCAGGCCGCGCCCCGGCGTGAGCAGGGAGATCGCCTCGAGCAGGTTGGTCTTGCCGGCGCCGTTCTCGCCGGTGAACACCACTGCGCCCGGCCTGAGGTCGAGCGAAAGCAAGCCGTAGTTGCGGAAATCCGTCAGCACGAGCTTGCGGATATGCGTCGAGGGGATGCGTTTCGGCGTCGCCCCCGTTTCGAGGTCCTGCACGGGCGTGCGGGCGCTACACGCGCATCGGCATCAGCACGTAGAGAGCGTTCTCGTCGGCTGTGTCGTGGATGAGCGTGGGCGATCCGGCATCCGCCAGCATGAAGCGCGCCTCGCTGCCCGACAGCTGGGCGGCGACGTCGAGCAGGTACTTGGCGTTGAAGCCGATCTCGATCGGGTCGGCCGAATAGTCGGCGGCGAGTTCTTCCGTCGCGCTGCCCGAATCGGGGTTGTTGACGGCAAGCGTCACCTGGCCGTCGGCGATGGAGAGCTTCACTGCCCGGCCACGCTCGGACGAGATGGTGGAGACGCGGTCGACGGCGGCAGCGAAGCTCTGGCGGTCGATGGTCAGCTTCTTGTCGTTGCCGCTCGGGATGACGCGCTGGTAGTCGGGGAAGGTGCCGTCGATCAGCTTCGAGGTCAGGATCACGCTGCCGATGGTCAGGCGGATCTTGGTGTCGGACAGCTCGGTGGTCACCGCCACGTCGGGGGCGTCGAGCAGCTTCTGGATCTCGCTGACCGTCTTGCGCGGGATGATGATGCCCGGCATGCCCTCGGAGCCCGCAGGCGCCTCGACCTCGGCGCGGGCGAGGCGGTGGCCGTCGGTGGCGACCGCGCGCAGCATCAGCTTGCCGGCGCTTTCCAGCGTGTGCAGGAAGATGCCGTTGAGGTAGTAGCGCGTCTCCTCGGTCGAGATGGCGAACTGGGTCTTGTCGATCAGGCCCTTGAGCGCCTGGGCGTCGAGCCGGAAGATGTGCGAGAAGGAGCCGGCCGACAGCTCGGGGAAGTCGGACTGCGGCAGGCATTGCAGCCGGAAGCTCGAGCGTCCCGAGATCACCGACATGGCGTTGCCGTCCTCGTCGGTCTTGAGCATCACCTCGGCGCCGTCGGGCAGCTTGCGCACGATGTCGTAGAGCAGATGCGCGGGCACGGTGGTGGCACCCGCACGCTCGACATTGGCGGGGGTGGCCTCCGAGACCTCGAGGTCGAGGTCGGTCGCCTTCATCTCCAGGCTCGCGCCGTCCGCCTGCAACAGCACGTTGGACAGGATCGGGATCGTGTTCCGCCGTTCGACCACGCGGTGCACGTGGTTCAGCGACTTCAACAGGTTGGAGCGTTCCAGGATAACACGCATGACGAAACAGGCTCGCTTATTTGAAGGTGCGGGCTCGCGGGCTCGAACTGCGCCCGGGGAAAGCCCGCAACACGATCGGAATTCTGCCGAGTCTGACAGTAAAATCCCCGGAAAGGCAAGCCCGCGCAGCCTTTTGGGGCAGTGGCGCGGGCGCTCTGGGGATAAGTCCCCGCCAAGGGCGGCCGTGCCGCCCCGGCAAAGGATCAGGCCTGGTCGTTGATCAGCCGCCTCAGCAGCTCGAGCTCCTGCGCCAGCGTGTTGTCGCCGCCCGACAGGTCCTCGATCTTGCGCACGGCGTGCAGCACCGTGGTGTGGTCGCGGCCGCCGAAACGCCGGCCGATCTCGGGCAGCGAGCGCGGCGTCATGACCTTGGAGAGATACATGGCGACCTGGCGCGGCTTGACGATGGTGCGGGTGCGGCGGTTCGACAGAAGCTCCGTCTTCGACACGTTGTAGTGGCGGGCGACGATGCGCTGGATGTCCTCGATGCGGACGCGCTTGGGCTCGCCCGTGCGGTAGATGTGGCCGAGGATCTCGTCGATGCGCTCGATCGACAGCTGCGGCTCGAAGGACTGCCGGAAGACCAGCTGGTTGAAGGCGCCCTCGAGTTCGCGGCCGCTGCCGGTCACGGTGCGCGCGACATGCGCAAGCACGTCCTCGCCGATGTTGAGGTTCGGGTCCTCGGCCTTCGCGCCGGCATAGCGCAGCTGGATCATGCCCAGGCGCATGGCGAGATCGGGCGCCGACATCTCCAGCGCCACGCCGCCGTTGAGGCGCGAGCGGACGCGCGGCTCGAGCGATTCCAGCTCCGCCGGCGGACGGTCGGCCGCGACCACCACCTGCTTGGCGCTGTCGAGCAGCATGTTGATGAGATGGCAGAACTCATGCTGGATCGACTTGCCCTGCAGGAACTGCATGTCGTCGATGATCAGCAGGTCGATGTCGCGCAGCTGCTCCTTGAGCGTCAGCGCGTTGTTGTCGCGGATGGCGGTGGCGAAGCGCCACATGAAGTATTCGGCGGTCAGGTAGACGACGCGCGACTTCGGGTTCTGGCGCAGCGACTCGGCCGCGATCGCCTGCAGCAGGTGGGTCTTGCCGAGGCCGACGGTGGCGTGGAGGAACAGCGGGTTGAAGCGCGAGTTCGATTCCGCCACGGCGCGCGCCGCAGCCAGCGCCACCCGGTTCGACGGACCCTCGACGAAGGACTGGAAGGTGTAGCGCGGGTCGAGCGGCGAGCCGAGCACGCTCTGCTTGAACTCCGGCTCCGCCGCGCCGCTGCGGGCAGGGGCGGGGCGCTCGACGCGGCCGGCGGCCACGGTGCTGGTGGCCAGCGCGCTCTGGGCCTGGCGCACCGGCTTGTTGCGCAGGGCGGCCGCATCGCCTTCGCTGGCGGGGCGCGCCGCGCGTGTCGTCGCCGTGCGGATGATGACTTCGAGCTTCAGCAACTCGGGCTCTTCCTGGCGCCAGAGCTCGGAAATCAGATCGAGGTAGTGGCTGTTGATCCAGGAGCGCAGGAAGGCGGTCGGCACCGACAGGCGCACCACGCCCTTGGAAGCTTCCGCAAGCTTCATGCGGCCGAACCAGCTCGAGAAGACTTCGCTGCCCAGGCGAGCCTGGAGCTGCGTCTTGACCCTGTCAAAGATCTTCTCCGCGGCGCTGACGGCTGCCACTTCATTGCCCTCGATCAGTTCGCCGGTAAAAAGAAAGCCCGCTTTTGCTTCGCTTTCGATGCCGCTTTGCATATTTGCGATCCCTAACCTTCGGTCCTCGTTGCCCATGCGGGGGTGCGCCGCTCGCACCTCCACCGGAAAGTTCTTCTGGGAAGCAGGCCGCTATCGGCCGAGCCCCAATCGTGTCTCCCCAGGCCCTATGGCCGAGCAGGGAGACTCTCGCTGCGGGGGCGGCAGCTACAGGCAAATACATTAACGTCCGGCGAAGACGCCGGCGCGCTACAAGTCGCCATAATGTCTTATCCCCACACACCCCAAGTATTACGAAGCAGGCACACCTCCCCCGATCGCGGATTCTATCCACGCCGAGGACGCCGCCGATTTTTAAGGCTTGGCAGAGGGCTTCGTGCCCGTCTCTTCGATGGACAGACCTTACAAAAATCGCTGTGGACACGGCAAGGGCGGGTCTAACCCATTTTTAATGAATCTGGTTTGCTCCGAGCCGGATTCAGTGGCCGTTCCGATCCTCTTCTCAAGCAAAGCCCTTGTGATTCAAACCCTTTTGCGAGAAGCGAAAAAAAACGCGCCCCGCAGGAAAAATTTTTAAAAGAATCCGCTTGACACCAACTTGTCCCCCGCAGCCCGGGGCGAGGTTGAACAACCTGTGGATGACTGTTGGCAAGTGTTTGAATTCAAAGGGAAATTTCTGTCACGGTGAGTCCGGGTCGAAGCCACCTGTGGCGGTTGTACTTATAAGAATAACCGCATATGCCGGCAAAGTTTCATGTATCATTGCGGCACATCTAGTTGCCTCTTCCGGCCCCCTTTTCCAGGCCCATTTCGGCAAAAGAAAAACCCGGCTGGTTAGGCCGGGTTCTTCAGAAATCCAATCGCTTGCAGGGCTTAGGCGGAGAGCGCCTTGACCCGCTGTGCCAGCCGCGAAACCTTGCGCGAGGCGGTGTTCTTGTGCAGCACGCCCTTGGTGGCGGCGCGCATCAGTTCCGGTTGCGCGGCGATGAAGGCGGCCTGCGCTGCGGCCTTGTCGCCGGAGGCCAGGGCTTCCTCGACCTTGCGGAGGTAGGTGCGGACGCGCGAACGGCGGTTCTTGTTGACCGCGGTGCGGGCGGCAATCTTACGGGTAGCCTTCTTGGCCGAGGAGGTGTTGGCCATTGTGCCTCTCTGTTGATCTCTGTGGTGGCGCGAGCGGGTTCCCGCGGAGCGCAAAAACTGCTCGGGCGTCCCTGAGGCCGCCTCGGTTGGTGCGGCTTATAGTTCAGCTTGCCCGGCGCGTCAACGCGATTCAGATCAGCGGTTGCGGAAATTCGCAGACCTTTTCTCGGCGAAGGCCGCCATGCCTTCCTTCTGGTCCTCGAGCGCGAACATCGAGTGGAAGACGCGGCGCTCGAAGCGCAGCCCTTCGGCGAGCGTGAGCTCGTAGGAGCGATTGACGGCCTCCCTGCACATCATCACCGCCGGCAGCGAGAAGTCGGCGATCTTGGACGCCGCCTTCATCGCTTCCTCGAGCAGGTCGGTCGCCGGCACGACGCGCGACACCAGGCCGGAGCGCTCGGCTTCGGCGGCATCCATCATCCGGCCGGTCAGGCACATGTCCATCGCTTTCGATTTGCCGACGAAGCGGGTGAGCCGCTGCGAGCCGCCCATGCCGGGCATGACGCCCAGCGTGATCTCGGGCTGGCCGAACCTGGCGGTGTCGGCGGCGATGATGAAGTCGCACATCATGGCCAGTTCGCAGCCGCCACCGAGCGCATAGCCGGCGACCGCGGCGATCATCGGCTTGCGGTTGCGGGTGAAGGCCTCCCAGCCGGAGAAGAAGTCTTCCATGTAGGCGTCGACGTAGGTCTTGGCCTGCATCTCCTTGATGTCGGCACCGGCGGCGAAGGCCCTTTCCGAGCCGGTGATGACGATGGCCCCGACGCCGTCGTCGGCGTCGAACGCGGCGGTCGCGGCGAGAAGCTCGCCGAGCACCTGCGAGTTCAGCGCGTTGAGCGCCTTCGGCCGGTTGAGCGTGATCAGCCCGACCTTGCCGCGCTTTTCCACGAGGATCGTTTCATAGGCCATGCCGCTCTCCCTTTGCGAAGCCACCGGGTTCGATACCCGCTCTAGCTTACCGCTGGCAGTGACGGCAATAGAAGGTCGAGCGCCCACTCTGGACGATCCGCTCGACATGGCCGGCACAGCCGCTGTGCGCGCAGGCCTCGCCCTCGCGGTCGTAGACGGAGAACGAATGCTGGAAGTAGCCCAGCGAGCCGTCGGTGTGGACATAGTCGCGCAGCGACGAGCCGCCGGCGGCAATCGCTTCGGCGATCACCTCGCGGATCGAGGTGGCGAGCAGGTTGGCGCGTTCGCGGGCGACCTTGCCGTTGCCGGCGATGGTGCCCGCCGCGCGCGTGGGCGCAAGCCCCGCGCGCCACAGTGCCTCGCATACATAGATGTTGCCGAGGCCGGCGATCAGGCGCTGGTCGAGCAGGGCGGCCTTGAGCGGCGCCTTCTTGCCGCGGAACAGCTCCGCCAGGAGGGCGCCGTCCAGGCTGTTGCCGGTGGGCTCGACCCCGAGGCCGGCGAGCATCGGGTGGACGCCTGCGTCCCGCTCGGCAAACAGCATGAAGCCGAAGCGCCGCGGGTCGTTGAAGATGACGCGTGCCGGTGCGCCCTTGGCGTCGGCGACGTGGAAGACGACGTGGTCGTGCGCTGCAGCCTTCGGCCGCTCGTGATGGAAGGCACCCGGCGTCGAGCCGTCCGTGTCGGTTTCGATACGGAAGGAGCCTGACATGCCGAGGTGGCAGATGAGCGTGGGGCCGTCGTCTATGTCGGCCGTGAGATACTTGGCGCGTCGGCCGAGCGAGGCGATGCGACGGCCGGCGAGGCGTTCGGAAAAGCGCTCGGGGAAGGGAAAGCGCAGGTCAGGGCGTCGCGTCTCGACGCGCTCGATGCGCGCGCCCTCCATCACCGGCTGCAGGCCGCGCCGGACGGTTTCCACCTCGGGCAGTTCAGGCATGGGCGGCGATCGTCCTCAGGAAGGGGGTACCGTGGCGCCCCGGCGCAAGGCCGAGATGCTCGGCGACGGTGGCGCCGATGTCGGCGAAGGTGGGCCTCAGCCCGACATCGCCGCCGGCGAGGCCCGGCGCCATGCCGATGATCGGGATGCGCTCGCGCGTGTGGTCGGTGCCACGCCAGGTCGGGTCGTTGCCATGGTCGGCGGTGAAGAGCATCAGGTCGCCGGGCCCGAGCCTGGCCAGGGCTTCGGGCACGCGCCTGTCGAAGGCCTCGAGGGCTGCGGCATAGCCCGGCACGTCGCGGCGATGGCCGAACTCGGTGTCGAAGTCGACGAAGTTGGCGAACACGAAGTCGCCGTCCGCGGCGTCGTCCATCGCGCCGAGCGCCTTGTCGAACATGGCCATGTTGCCGACCCCCTTGCGCACCTCGGAAATGCCGCGATGGGCGAAGATGTCGCCGATCTTGCCGATGGCGATGACCTTGCTGCCGCGCCCGGTCAGCCGGTCGAGCAGGGTCGGCTCCGGCGGCGGTGTCGCATAGTCCTTGCGGTTGGGCGTGCGCTCGAATGTGGCAACGGTCTCGCCGACGAAGGGGCGGGCGATGACGCGGCCGATATTCAGCGGATCGACGAGGTGGCGCACCACCTTGCAGAGTGCGTAGAGCCGCTCGAGGCCGAAATGGGTTTCGTGGGCGGCGATCTGCAGTACCGAATCGACCGAGGTGTAGCAGATCGGCTTGCCGGTCAGGATGTGCTCCTCGCCGAAGCGCTCGATGATCTCGGTGCCGGAGGCGTGGCAATCGCCGAGGATGCCCGGCACTTTGCCTTCGCGGATGATCGCCTCGGTCAGTGCCGTGGGGAAGGCGGGCACGGTCTGCGGAAAATAGCCCCAGTCGAAGGTGACCGGCACGCCGGCGATCTCCCAGTGGCCCGAAGGCGTATCCTTGCCGCTCGAGACCTCCTGCGCTGCGCCGAAGAAGGCGCCGGGCCCGAGCGCGGCAGAGGCGTCGTATTCGAAGCCCGTGGCCAGCCTGGCGGCGCGGCCGAGTCCGAGGGCCGTCATGTTCGGCAGGGCGAGCGGGCCGCTGCGCAGGCCGTCGCGGTCGCCGCGACCGGCAGTACAGGCCGCAGCGATATGGCCGAACGTGTCTGCGCCCGCGTCGCCGAAACGCTCCGCGTCGGCAGCGCCGCCGATGCCGAAGGAATCCAGGACGAAGACAAATGCACGCGCCATCGGGGTCGGGCTCACGGTTGGGATATTCCCGACAGACATAAGTTGCGGGCCGCAACTTGGCAATTATCCGGCGCGACGACCGGACCGCGGCGACTGACGACGGCCGTCAGCAGTCGCCGCAGCCGATGCTCTGGCTCATGCGCGGGCGCAGATAGTAGGTCTCGTTCATGGATATGCCGTCGAAGGCGGCCGCAAGGCCGAGCACCGGCTTGTCCTCGGCCGCCCAGGTGATCACCGGCTTGTAGGCGAGATCGCTTTCGACGCGGATGAGGAACGTGCCCGCGACCTTGAGCGCGTCGGGGACGGTGGTGGGCGTCCCCTTGGCCGCTCCCACGCCCGCCGTGCCGTCGACGAGCTTGCGCGACCAGGCCACCTGGACCTTGGGCGTTGCGTCGCTGGTGATGTCGATTGCCGTCACCACGATCTTGCCGACGCTGCGGTTGTAGGGCTGCAGGATCGACTCGCCGATCTTCATGATGGCGTCGATCTCCGACTTGGTGATCGACTGCTGCTGGGTGATGAGGTCGGCGACCATCGAGCCGATGCGGCTCACCTTCTTGTTCGTCTCGATCGCCTGGGAGACTTCCATGGTGACGAAATAGAGCGCCAGGAGCAGCGGCGCGACGAAGGCGAACTCGACCGCCGCGATGCCGCGCCTGTCGGCGGCCAGCGCCCGCGCGGCGCCGCCCCATCGCTTCAGCATCGAGAGCACTCTGGCCCTGCTCGACATGTCTCGCCTTTTTCCCTGTCGGTTCCGAACGGATCGAAATTCAGTCGTTGAACGGTTCGTTCTGCCAGGTGACCGTCGCGAACTGCAGCGTGTTGCCGCCCTTCAGGTTGGACATCGAGGCGCGCATGAAGTCGGTGATGACCGGCCACTTGTAGAACACGCGCAGCATGTTCTTCGACATCGACGGGCCCGGCTTGACGGTAAAGCCGGTGGTGTCGATGTCCCTGTCGGAGGTGAACTTGACCTTGACCTTGGCGGCGTCGGCGAAGGTGCCGTAGCTGCGCAGGTCGACCAGAAGTCCCGGGCAATCCTTGGCGACGAGGATCTCGAGCCTGTCGCAGATCATCTTCTTGACCGTGATTTCGGTGGCGTCCGCCGCCTTGATCTGGCCGGTGCGGAGCTGGCGCGCGACCTCGTCGGCCGCATTGGCCAGCACCTGCTGGCCGGCAAAGGCGATGCTGCTTTCGAGGATGGCGAAGACCAGCATGGAGAAGGGGATCGCCAGCATGACGAATTCGATCGCCGTGCTGCCGCTGCGCTCGTGCAGGAAGCGGGCAACGAGGCCCCGCTTGCCGTGCCCCGCGCGATCCTGTCCTGCCGCTGGCTCTTTGCCCATGTACCCGACCGTCTCGAATGATCCGGAGCTCAAGATAGACGAAAGCCGTTGAGGCGCGGTTTGGATGGTGCTGAAAATCTTAAGCCGCGACTTTACCCGGCGCTAACCTTGCCGGCCCGGAATTCGGGCCGCGGCGCTACTGGCTGGCATTCATCTCGCTCTCGGACATCCGCTCGGCGTCGCTCTTGTACGAGCTTTCGCAGTAGGGCGTGCACGACAGCGTCTGGATTTCCGAGCGCCTGTAGATGCGTACCGACGAGACCGCCTGGCGGACGACCGTCACCTGTTCGTCGACGATGGGACTGCCGTCGGAGTCGAGCACGACCAGGTTGGTCACCCCGAAGCCCTTGCCGGTCAGCACGATGGTCGAAGCGTCCTGCACCGAGGCGTCGGCTATGGCTGAATTGCCGACGACGATGGTGTCGGCCGGACGGGCGAGCCGCACGATCTTGGCCTGGTTCATCGTCACTTCGATGCCCGAACCGGCGAGCGCCTGGAGCGGAGCGACGATGGCTGCCGCCATCAGGGCGGACCCAAGGAAAAGATATGTCGGCTGTGCCATTGCGGCGCCTCTCGGACGGCTCGGTGTCGACTGTTCAATGGAAGATGAACGATTTTGGTGAAGCAAGGGTTAAGTGAGGTGGGCAGGTCGCCGGGGGGCGTGCCGTCCTGCCATTGCCGGCAAAGGGCCGGGGAAGGCCCGAAGTCGGTGCAACTGGCGGTTTGGCAGGGTTCCGAGTCGCCGAGGCCGGCCAGTTTTCAGCTTAGCTCACGGTTAACCACGCGACGGCATCCGAGGCCGAAAGGAATCGGTAAGGGTGTTTCTTAAGCCGATCGCAACGGCTCCCCGCTAGGTTGCAGTCATCCGATCGACGGCAAGAGAAATGTTGACGGAAGTGCTGTAACACGGAGCAAGGAGCTTACGATGTCTAACCTCATCGCACGTTTTGTGAAGGACGAATCCGGCGCGACCGCCATCGAATACGGTCTGATCGCCGCCCTCATCGCTGTTGCCATCATCGCCGGCGCGGGCCTGGTTGGCTCGGCGCTCGACACCAAGTTCAGGGGCGTGGCGACGGCGATCCAGAACGCGCCGACTGCCAATTGATAGCGGCTGCGGCCGTTTCCAAAGACGAAAACGTGGAAGGCTGCCCAAAGGCAGCCTTTCCCGTTTTGAACGGCCTTTCGGCTCTGGGTTTCACCCAAGCTTAACGTCCATTGCTCAAGCTTGGACACCAGATCCAACCGTCGGAAGGTTTGGCGATGCTTGAAGCTCTTGTTCTCGTCGTTTTTCCCTTCTGCATGGTCTATTCGGCGGTCTCCGATGTCTTGTCGATGACCATCGCCAACCGGGTGCCGCTGCTGCTGCTCGGCGTCTTTCTCGTCGTCGCGCCGCTGGCCGGCATGGCCTGGACCGACATCGGCATGCATCTGGCCGCGGGCGCCCTGATGCTCAGCATCACCTTCGCCATGTTCGCGCTCGGCGGCATGGGCGGCGGCGACGCCAAGCTCATCGCCGCGACCGCCGTCTGGATGGGGCTCGGGATGCCGCTGATGCAGTATCTCCTCACATCGGCGATATTCGGCGGGATGCTGACGCTGGCGATCCTGTCCTTCCGCAGTTCCGCACTGTCCCACATCACCAGCCAGAACATGTTCCTCAGGAACTTTTGCAAGGAAGCCGGCGGCGTCCCCTACGGCATCGCGCTGGGGATAGGCGGCCTGGTCACGTATCCCAATTCGCCTCTCATGGTCTGGGCGGTGGAGCGGCTGACGGGCCAGTGATCTCCGCGCGCTCGGCGTAAGGGATCATTAATCATGTATGTAAGGGCCGCATTAACCATAATTTGACGATTGCCTATGCAAAGTCGCCTCGGCTTGTTGGGTATGCCGAGGCGAGGTTCGGACAATGGCAGCATCGCGACTGATGATTCTTGGCGTGGCTGTTGCCGCGGCAGGGGGAGCGGGCTATGTCGCCAAGAACATGTCGGCCGCGCCGCCCCCGCAGGTGATCGTCGAGGCCGGGCCGCAGCAACCGCAGCTCGCCATGACCGATGTGCTGGTCCTGACCGGCGACGTCCCGATCGGCGGTTCGACCGAAGGCAACATCGCCTGGCAGCCCTGGCCCAGCGATGCGGTGAATCCCAATTTCATCACCCGTTCCACCGAGCCGGACGCGCTCGAAAAATACAAGAATTCGCTGGCCCGCCTTGCCATGTACGGCGGTGAGCCGCTGCGCAAGACCAAGCTTATCGGCGAAGGCCAGAGCTTCATGTCGGCGGTCCTGCCTTCGGGCATGCGAGCCGTCGCCACGACGATTTCGGCCGATACGTCGGCCGGCGGCTTCATCCTGCCCAACGACTATGTCGACGTGATCATGACCCGCCGCTCCGACGCGGCCCAGTCCGGCACGGGCTTCACCACCGAGACGATCCTCAAGAACATCCGCGTGCTGGCCATCGACCAGGCGATCCAGGAGGACGAGGAAGGCAAGAAGGTCAAGGTCGGCGAGACCGCCACCCTTGAGCTCACGCCGCAGCAGGCGGAGATCATCACGGTGGCGCAGCAGATGGCCGACCGGCTGACGCTCGCGCTGCGCTCGGTGGCCGACACCCAGGAAAAGAACCTCGCCGAGGCCGACTACCTGATCTCCGGCAGCGGCAAGCGCGGCACCGTGCGCCTCATCAAGTCCGGCGAGATTTCCGAAACGGGAGCGAGGAAATGAAGTCCAGCGTCAGGCTTCTGGCAACCGTCGCCGCATTCGCTGCGTTCGCCGTCCCCCCGCTTTCCCTCGGCCTGGCGCCGGCATCGGCAGCGCCCGACGCCAAGGTGGGGGCGAACACCGCGAGCCAGCGGGTCAAGCTCGGCCTCAACAAGTCGGTGGTCGTCGACCTGCCGAGCGATGCCTACGACATCCTCGTCGCCAATCCGGCGGTCGCCGACGCCGTCACTCGCACGGCGCGCCGCATCTACCTGTTCGGCAAGTCGGTCGGCGAGACCAACATCTTCGTCTTCGGCCCCAATGGCGAGCAGATCGTCAGCCTCGACCTGGCGGTCGAGCGCGACGTCGCCGGCCTCGAGGACTATCTCAAGCGCTTCATCCCGAATTCCGACATCACCGTCGAATTGCTGAACGACAACGTCGTGCTCACCGGGACTGTGGAGACGCCGCTCGATGCCAAGCGCGCGGCCGATCTCGCGACCATCTTCGTCACCGGTGGCGAGGCGACCACGGGCCAGTATTCGCAGACCGCGACCGGCGGTTCCGAGAACGGCGGCGTTGACATCGACAACCCAGACCAGACGCGCCAGAAGAGCAAGATCGTCAACCTGCTCCAGATCATCGGCGAGGATCAGGTGATGCTGAAGGTCACCGTGGCCGAAGTCAGCCGCACGGTGATGAAGCAGCTCGGCGTCAACATGATCGGCGGCAGCGACGGCAATGGCATCAGCTGGGGGGCGATCAGCGACAGCATCCCCGGCCTGGGCAAGCCGCTGGGCGCCTCGCAGATTTCGCTCGGGACCTCCATGCTCGACGCCTACGTCAATGCCATGGAGCAGGCCGGCGTCATGAAGACCCTGGCCGAACCGACGCTCACCGCCATTTCCGGGGAGAAGGCCACCTTCAAGGTTGGCGGCGAGTTCAATATCGTCAGCAACCAGGAAGCCAGCGGCAGCGGCGGCCGGACCTACTCGATCGAGAAGATCGACTACGGCATCGGCCTCGAGTTCCAGCCGGTCGTGCTTTCGCCCGGGCGCATCAGCCTCAAGATCAGGACGCAGGTGTCGGAGCCGACGACGGAAGGATCCGTGTCACTCTCGGGTGGCTTTGCCAAAGGATCACGCTTCAACGCGCCGGGCATGACGGCGCTGTCGATCCGCAAGCGCCTGGCAGACACGACGGTCGAGCTGCCGTCCGGCGGCTCGATGATGATCGCAGGCCTGGTGCGCGACGATGTTCGTCAGGCCGTCAACGGATTGCCCGGCCTGTCGAAGATCCCGGTGCTCGGCACGCTCTTCCGCAGCCGCGACTTCGTCCGCAACGAAAGCGAGCTGGTCATCATCGTGACGCCCTATCTGGCCCGTCCGGTGGCGCGCAACGACCTGGCCAGGCCCGACGACAACTTCAACGCCGCGAGCGACGGCGCCGGCATGTTCCTCGGCCGCGTCAACCGTGTCTACGGCACCATGAAAACGGACAAGCCGATGGGCCGCTACCACGGCGTGGTCGGCTTCATCTACAAGTGAGTGGGGATAGGCGCATGTCTCAGGCAGTATACGTCGCCACGCGTGCCACCGGGCAGGGCCAGGCGGCCGCGCGTTTCCTTCGCCCCCTGCTGGCGGTCGCGGCCGTGGCGCTCGTCGCTGGCTGCGCCAGCCGCGACAGCATCACCGTCGGTTCGATCCCGGACGACTATCGCACCAACCATCCGATCGTGATCGCCGAGAAGAACCAGACGCTCGACATCCCGGTCGGAATCTACGATCGCGGCATTTCGAAGGGGCAGAGGCTCACCTTCGAAGGCTTCCTCGACGGCTATGACCGTCGCACAGCGCCGCCCCTGAGGATCATGGTGCCGGCGGGCGCCGCGAACGACGGCGCGGCGAACGCCGCCGCCAAGGCGCTGACGCGCGTGGCGATCGTCAACGGCGTGCCGAAGAACCGGATCACGATCTCGAGCTACCAGGCGACCTATGCCGACGCCCCGTCGCCGGTCCGCGTCTCCTATGTGGCCATGCGGGCCCAGACCGGCCGCTGCGGCAGCTGGCCCGAAGACGTGCTGAACACGGCCGAAAACAAGCACTACGCCAATTTCGGCTGTTCCTACCAGAACAACCTGGCAGCCCAGATCGCCAATCCGGCCGACCTGCTCGGGCCGCGCAAGCCGAGCGAGATCGATGCCGAGAACCGCAGCGCGGTGATCGATGCCTACCGCGCGCGCAAGATACCTGGCGAGTTCGTCGACAACTCGGAAGTCAATTACTGAGCCATGGGAAGAACGGCAAGATGAGCAACCTGGCCTACGATCCCCAGCCCGACGGCTCCGAACCATCGCAGCAGGACATGGCACTGATGCAGGTGCTGCGGCCGGTGCCGCGCATTTCGATCCAGGCCTTCTGCGAGTCCGACAGCGTCGCCGGACCGATCGCCCGGGCCGGCGAAGACCGGCGCATGGCCAAGGCACACCTCAAGGTGCACACGGGGGGCATCGAGACGGCGATCGACGTCTATCGTGGCGCGCCGACACCCAATCTCATCATCCTGGAATCGCGCCGCGAGCCGAAAGGCCTGCTCGAAGGGCTGCACGAACTGGCCGAATTCTGCGACCCGAGTTCCAAGGTGGTCGTGATCGGCCATTACAACGACGTGGCGCTCTATCGCGAGCTGATCCGCTCCGGCATTTCCGAATATGTCGTTGCGCCGGTGACGACGGCCGACATCGTCAGCGTCATCTCCTCGATTTTCGTCGATCCCGAGGCCGAGCCGATCGGCCGCTCGATCGCGTTTGTCGGCGCCAAGGGCGGCGTCGGCTCCTCGACCATGGCGCACAACGTTGCGTGGAGCATGTCGACGCTGTTCAAGTCGGACGTCGTCGTCGCCGATCTCGACCTCGCCTTCGGCACCGCCAACATCAATTTCGACCAGGATCCCGCGCAGGGCATCGCGGAAGCCGTGTTCGCCCCGGAGCGCGTCGACGAGGTCTATCTCGACCGCCTGCTCGCGCAATGCGCCGAGCACCTGTCCTTGCTGGCGGCGCCTTCCACGCTCGAGCGCGTCTACGACTTCGATCCCGAGGCGTTCTCGCAGATCATCGACACCGCCCAGCGCAGCGCGCCGCTGATCGTCCTCGACGTGCCGCACGTCTGGAGCGGCTGGAGCAAGACCACGCTGACCCGCGCCGACGAGGTCGTGATCACCGCGACGCCGGAACTGGCCAACCTGCGCAACACCAAGAACCTGATCGACATGCTGAAGCGGCTGCGTCCCAACGACCCGGCGCCGCGGCTCATCCTCAACCAGGCCGGCGTGCCGAAGCGGCCGGAGATATCGGCGGCCGATTTCGCCGAGCCGCTGGGCATCCAGCCGATCTCGGTGATCCCGTTCGAGCCGCTGCTGTTCGGCAACGCGGCCAACAACGGCCGCATGCTCGGCGAGATGGATGCCAAGAGCCCGGTCGTCCAGTCGATCAACGAGATCGCCCACATCCTGACCGGCCGCTCCGAGGCGAAGATGCGCAAGCAGTCGGGGCTTGGGGCGATCCTCGGTCGGCTCAAGTCACGCAAGAAATAGTGCGCGCAGCGGAGGCGTTGGTCGACCATGTTTGGTAGAAGGGGTTCCGACGACGGCGGCCGCCAGACGCCGGCATTTCGCCCGCTGGCGCCGGAGCCGGCATCCGCTGTGGCGCCCGCCGACACGCTTACGGCCCCGCGACCCGCAGCGCCGGCACCGATGCCGGTGCCCGCTGCACCTGTGAGGCGCGTGGAAATGCCGCCCCTGCACGAACCGCGCCGGGCGCATCGCGAACGCAGCGAAAGCTACTACGACACCAAGAGCCAGGTGTTTTCCGCGCTGATCGACACGATCGACCTGTCGCAGCTCGCCAAGCTCGATCCCGACAGCGCGCGCGAGGAAATCCGCGACATCGTCAACGACATCATCGCGATCAAGAACTTCGCGATGTCGATCGCCGAGCAGGAGGAACTGCTCGAGGACATCTGCAACGACGTGCTGGGCTACGGGCCGCTGGAGCCGCTCCTGGCGCGCGACGACATCGCCGACATCATGGTCAACGGCGCCAAGCAGGTCTACATCGAGGTCAACGGCAAGGTCGAGCAGACCTCGATCCGTTTCCGCGACAACCAGCAACTGCTCAACATCTGCCAGCGCATCGTCAGCCAGGTCGGCCGGCGCGTCGACGAATCCTCGCCGATCTGCGACGCGCGCCTGCCCGACGGTTCGCGCGTCAACGTCATTGCCCCGCCGCTGTCCATCGACGGCACCGCGCTCACCATCCGCAAGTTCAAGAAGGACAAGCTGACGCTCGACCAGCTGGTGAAGTTCGGAGCCATCTCGCCGCAGGGCGCCGAGGTGCTGAAGATCATCGGCCGCGTCCGCTGCAACGTCGTCATCTCCGGCGGTACCGGTTCGGGCAAGACGACGCTGCTCAACTGCCTGACCAACTACATCGATCGCGACGAGCGCATCATCACCTGCGAGGACTCGGCCGAACTGCAGTTGCAGCAGCCGCATGTGGTCCGCCTCGAAACACGCCCGCCCAACCTGGAAGGCGAGGGCGAGGTGACGATGCGCGACCTGGTCAAGAACTGTCTGCGCATGCGGCCAGAGCGCATCATCGTCGGTGAGGTGCGCGGACCCGAGGTGTTCGACCTGCTCCAGGCGATGAACACCGGCCACGACGGCTCGATGGGCACGATCCACTCCAACAGCCCGCGCGAATGCCTCAGCCGCATGGAATCGATGATCGCCATGGGCGGCTACTCGCTGCCGCAGAAGACCGTGCGCGAGATCGTCGTCGGCTCCGTCGACGTCATCATCCAGGCCGCCCGCCTGCGCGACGGCTCGCGCCGCATCACCCACATCACCGAGGTGATCGGCATGGAGGGCGACGTCGTCATCACCCAGGACCTGGTGCTCTACAACATCAAGGGCGAGGACCAGAACGGCCGGCTGCTCGGACAGCACGTGTCGACCGGCATCGGACGGCCGCATTTCTGGGACCGCGCCCGCTACTATGGCGAGGAGGCGCGGCTCGCCGCTGCGCTGGAGGCCATGGAAAAGGGTGCCGACTGACATGCGAGAGGCGAGGAGCTAGCCGCCATGTTCGGCCTCGATCCCACGACCCTGCTCTTCGTCCTCCTGGCCGGCCTCAGCGCCGGCCTGGTGGCCTATGCCCTGCTGTTCAAGCGCATCGAGGCCGAGAGCAACACCCAGCGCCGCCTGTCCACGGTCCGGCAGACCGAGCAGGACCGCACCCTGGTCAAGGCTGCGCGCGACCGGACGGCCGAGGTCGCCAAGCGGCGCAAGTCCGTCCAGGACTCGCTCAAGGAGCTCGAGGAAAAGCAGAAGGCCAAGGACCGCAACATCAAGAAGCCGCCGCTCAGGGTGCAGATCCGCCAGGCCGGCATGCAGGTGACGGTCGAGCGCTTCTATGTCTATTCGGTCGTCTGCGGCCTCGCCGTCACCGTGCTCGTCTATCTCGCCGGCGCGCCGCTCATCCTGTTGCCCGGCGCCCTGCTTGCCGGGACCCTCGGCCTGCCGCGCTGGTTCGTCGCGTTCCGGCGCGCGCGCCGCGTCAAGCAGTTCCTCGAAGAGTTTCCCAACGCGCTCGACATCATCGTGCGCGCGGTCAAGTCCGGCCTGCCGCTCAACGACGGCATCCGCCTCATCGCCAGCGAATCGCCCGAGCCCGTGCGCGGCGAGTTCCGCCGCATCGTCGAGGGGCAGCAGCTCGGCATGCCCATCCCCGAGGCAGCCCTGCGCATGACCGAGACCATGCCCTGTCCGGAGGCCGGCTTCTTCGGCATCGTCATCCAGATCCAGAGCCAGGCCGGCGGCAACCTCTCCGAGGCGCTCGGCAACCTTTCCCGCGTCCTGCGCGACCGCAAGAAGATGAAGGCCAAGGTGCAGGCCCTGTCGATGGAGGCGAAGGCTTCCGCCGCCATCATCGGCGCGCTGCCGATCATCGTCGCCTTCCTCGTCTACCTGTCGAGCCCGAACTACATCATGCCGCTCTTCGTCACCAGCACCGGCAACCTGATCCTGGGCATCTCGGGCGTGTGGATGTCGATCGGCATCTTCGTGATGCGCAAGATGATGAATTTCGAGGTCTAGACGGACATGATCGACCAGGTCGTCAAGGCATTTACCGACGCCTCATTCCTGATAGCCCTTTTGGTCGGCGTGGCGGTGTTCGCCACTGTCTTCACGATCATGCCTTCGCTGACCGGAAATCCCCTCAAGGGACGCATGAAGGCGGTGGCGCTGGAGCGCGACGAACTGCGCGCCAGGCAGCGTGCGCGCCTCGCGGCCGAGACGGGCCGTCGCCGCGCCGGGCTGCGCGAAGAGCAATCGGTGGGCATGCGCAACATCGTCGAAAGGCTCGACCTGCGTCGCGCACTCGTCGACGAGGGCACGCTCAACAAGCTCAAGGTTGCCGGTTTCCGCGGCCAGAACCCGCTGACGCGCTTCCTGTTCTTCCGCCTGGTGCTTCCCTTCGTCGGCTTCGCTCTGGCGGCGGTCTACGTCTTCCTGCTCGGCGGCTTCGCCGACAAGCCACTCTTCGTCAAGCTCTTCGTCTGCATCCTGGCTGCCTATGGCGGCTTCTACGCACCGGTGCTCTACGTCAACAACCGCGCCACCAAGCGCAAGCAGTCGATCCAGCTGGCCTGGCCCGACGCCCTCGACCTCATGCTGATCTGCGTCGAGTCGGGCATGTCGGTCGAGGCCGCGCTGCGCCGTGTCGCCGACGAGATCGGTTCGCAGTCGGTCGACCTCGCCGAGGAGTTCGTGCTCACCAACGCTGAGCTCTCCTATTTGTCCGAGCGCCGTGTCGCCTATGAGAACCTCGCTTCCCGTACCGGGCTGGAGACCGTCAAGTCGGTGACGCAGGCGCTGACCCAGGCCGAGCGCTACGGTACCCCCGTGGCCCATGCGCTGCGTGTTCTTGCCAGCGAAAGCCGCGACATGCGCATGAATGCCGCCGAGAAGAAGGCGGCCGCCCTGCCGCCGAAGCTCACCGTGCCGATGATCCTGTTCTTCCTGCCGGTGCTGTTCGCCGTCATCCTCGGCCCGGCCGGCATCCAGGTCAGCCAGCGCGGCGTCTTCGGCGACCAGCAGTCGAGCAGCGAGTAGGCGGATGTGGAAACGCAAAAGGCCGCGTCGTCAGGCGCGGCCTTGCTCGTATCGGGCGATGCCCGTTCAGTTGGTGGTCGGCTTGTCTTCGGCCTTGATCTGGTTCCAGGCATTCTGCTGCGCCAGCATGGCGCGCAGATAGCTGACATTGGCCTGCGCCTGTTCGGGCGGAAGCTCCTGGCTGGCGATCTTCTCGGCTTCGTCGAAGCGGCCCTGCAGCCCCACCGCCAGGGCGAGGTTCTGGCGCACGCGGCCGTCGGCGCCGGGCTGCTCGGCGGCCGACCGCAGGTAGGTCTCGGCCGACTTGAGGTCGCCTTCGAGGACATAGGACATGCCGAGATTGGAAAGCACGCTGGGGTCGTTGGGCTTGAGGTCCAGCGCCTTGCGGTAAAGGCCGCGCGCCTCCTGGGTCTGGCCCAGCTGGTCGAGGATGGCGGCTTCCGCCGACACCAGCTTCCAGTCCGGATATTCCGGCGTCTGGGCGCGCCGCACCGCGTCGAGCGCGGGCTGCAGCTCGCCCGAGGCGGCCAGCGCCTTGCCGTAGGCGGCGAGTACGTCGCGGTCCTTGGGATAGCCGATGGCAAGCTTGCGCATCACCGCCAGCGATTGGTCGGTCTGCCCCTTCATCTGCAGCACGGAGGCATACTGCATCGCCACGGGCTTGTTGTCGGGCGCGCTGGCATAGGTACGGCCGAGCTGGTCGGCCGCGCCCTGGAGGTCGCCCGGCGCCGCAGCCTCCGCCGTGTTGGCCTGGCGCGAGATCGAGCCCGTGGTCATCTTGCTGGTTCCGCAACCGGCCACGCCGGCGGCCAGCAGGGCGAGGAAAGCCGTTCTGGCGAGGCGTTTTCCCGTTGCGTTCATCGAGCGATTGGTCAACATCGGCGACGGGTCTCCATTGGTCCGCGTGGCCGTTTGCCGGCCATTTCCCCGCCTTGGAGAAATAATCTGTTAACCCTAACGGATGGTTAAGACCGCCTAGCGGCCCATCCCGTCCGATATCGAAGGAAGCCGAAATGCCGGTCGAACTGCTCGACGAGAAAACAGCCGATTCCCTGCCGATCCACCTCGTCGCCAAGGATGGCCTGGAAAGCGCCGGGCTGGCGCCGTCGGTCCTTGCCTGGGCGCAGGCCAACGGCTTTGCCGGCGATGCCGGCAAGGTGCTCGCGGTTCCGGGCACCGACGGCAACCTCGCCGGCGTCCTGTTCGGTACCGGCCAGCGCGAGAACGGCCTCGGTTTCGGCGCGCTCGCCCGAAGCCTGCCGCAGGGCAACTGGCACTTCGCCACCCGGCCGGCGCAGCCCGAGCTTGCGGCGCTCGGCGTGGCGCTCGGCGGCTATGTCTTCACCCGCTACGGCAAGAAGCCGGGCAAGGATGTGGGCCTGGTCCTGCCCGCGGGCGCCGATGCCGCCCGCCTGAGCCGCCTGACGGACTCGATCTTCCTCGTGCGCGACCTGGTCAATACGCCGACCAACGACATGGGGCCGTCGGCCCTCGAAGCCACCGTGCGCAAGCTTGCCGCCAGCCATGGCGCCAAGGTCGGCGTGACCCTCGGCGACGAGCTGATCGACAAGAACTTCCCGATGATCCATGCCGTCGGCCGCGCCTCGGCCGACGCGCCGCGGCTCATCGACCTGACCTGGGGATCGGAAGCCGCGCCGAAGGTCACGCTTGTCGGCAAGGGCGTGTGCTTCGACACCGGCGGTCTCGACATCAAGCCTGCGTCCAGCATGCTTTTGATGAAGAAGGACATGGGCGGGGCTGCCAATGTCCTCGGCCTCGCCTCGATGATCATGGCGGCGAAGCTCGACGTCCGGCTGCGCGTGCTGATCCCGGCGGTGGAGAACGCGATTTCGGCCAATGCCTTCCGCCCCGGCGACGTGTTGCAGAGCCGCAAGGGGCTGACCGTCGAGATCGGCAATACCGACGCCGAGGGCCGTCTGGTGCTGGCCGACGCGCTGGCACTCGCCGACGAGGAGCAGCCCGACCTGCTGGTCGACATGGCGACGCTGACGGGCGCCGCCCGCGTCGCGCTGGGCCCCGATTTGCCGCCCTTCTACACCGACGACGACGCACTCGCCGGCGAGCTGGCGGCTGCGTCCGCTGCCGTCGAGGACCCGATCTGGCGCATGCCCTTGTGGAAGCCCTACGACACCAAGCTTTCGTCCAAGGTCGCCGACATGAACAACGTCACCACCGACGGCTTCGCCGGCTCCGTGATCGCGGCGCTGTTCCTGAAGCGCTTCGTCGAGAAGACGGCGCACTGGGCGCATTTCGACATCTTTGCCTGGAACCCGGCCGACCGCGCCTACGGCCCGGCCGGCGGCGAAGCCCAGGCGATCCGGGCGCTCGAAAGGGTCATTGCGGCGCGCTTTGGCTGATCGGCAGCGCCTCCATCGCTGATGACCGTCACCCCCACCCCTAACCCCTCCCCACAAGGGGGAGGGGTTGATTTCACCGCCATTGCCATCAACATCGTCGAAGACTGGCCTGGGCGACCGTGCCGCAAGGTTCCCCTCCCCCTTGTGGGGAGGGGTTAGGGGTGGGGGTGCATTGAGCGCCGACCATCGAACCTGTCGAAACGGAGGCGCAGCGGTCCAGGGGAAACCCTTCACGCCTTGCCTTCGCCAAGATTCCGTCCTTGAATGAAACGGAACCGAAACAATTGCCGTGGATGCTGGCGCCATGCCGATCGCGTTGCGTCCGAGCCAGTCGCTGAGGCTGCTGCAGCAGTTTGCCTTGTCCGAGGTGCGTGACGACGCGCCCGACCTCACCCTGCGCCAGATGGCGATCCTTTTGACCATCTATCTCGACCCGCCGCCGCACACGGTGCGGGGGCTGGCCGCCAGGCTCGGCGTCAGCAAGCCGGTCATCACCCGCGCCCTCGACACCATGGGCGCGCTCAAGCTGGTGTCTCGCCACCGCGACGAACTCGACAAGCGCAACGTGCTCGTCCGCCGCACGGTGGAGGGCGCTCTCTATGTCGAGCGTCTGGGCGATGCTATCATCGCCAAAGCCAAGGAGCTGCCGATTTGACTGCCCGCGACAACCGCCTCCATGCCTTCCGCCCCGACCTTGCAGATGCCCGCCTCGAAGGGGAGGTCTCGGCCGAGCGTTTCGTTGCCGGCCGGCCGGCCCGCGTCGCCGCACCGGTTGCCGACGTGCGCAGGGCGCCTCGGCCGGATGCGGGGCTCAACACCCAGTTGCTCTGCGGCGACGACGTGCTGGTGTTCGACGAGGCCGAAGGCTTTGCCTGGCTCCAGGCCGAGCGCGACGGCTATGTCGGTTATGTGTCTGCGGCCGACCTCGCCCCGCGCGCCGCCGATCCGACCCATGTGGTGACGGCGCCGCGCAGCTTCGTCTATCCTGGCCCGGACATGAAGCTGCCGCGCGTCCGCGCCCTGTCGCTCGGCTCGCGGGTGACCGTCACGGGCGAGGCCGAGACGCGCGGCACGCGCTACGGCCTCCTGCCGTCGGGCGAGGCGATGGTGCTGCAGCACCTCGCGCCAATCGGCACGGTTGCCGAGGACTTCGTTTCTGTGGCCGAGCGGCTGATCGACACACCCTATCTCTGGGGCGGCTCCAGCGCCTTCGGCATCGACTGCTCCGGACTGGTGCAGCTGTCGATGCACATGGCCGGACGCGACGTGCTGCGCGATTCCGACATGCAGGCCGGGGCCCTGGGCACCCCGCTCGATCCGGGCCCGGATCATTCGGCGCTGCGCCGCGGTGACCTGGTGTTCTGGAAGGGCCATGTCGCGATCATGACCGACGCGGCGAACATGATCCATGCCAACGGGCACACGATGACGGTCGCCCGCGAGGGCCTGCGCGAGGCGATTGCCCGCATCGGCTATCTCTATGGCGGGCCCACGGGGTTCCGGCGGCCTTAGCCGCTTTCCTCTCCCCGTTCACGGGAGAGGATACCGGCAGGCAGGTGAGGGGCAGTGCGAACATTTTGAGAGTGGGCATGGTCATCCGGCCCTTCGGGCCACCTTCTCCCCGTAAACGAGGAGAAGGAAATTCCGCCTCAATACCCCGCTTCGCGATCCACGACATGCTCGAGCGGGCCGCCGCGCTCGAAGGCGTCCATCTGATTGAGCATCGGCGCGACAAGGTGCGCCGGGTCCGAGGTCGCGGCTGCGTGCGGCGTCACGAACACCTTCGGATGCGCCCACAGCGGGCTGGTCTTGGGCAGTGGCTCGACCTCGAAGACGTCGAGGCTCGCTTCCTTCAGCGTGCCGTCGTCGAGCGCCCGCAGGATGTCGGCATCGCGCTGCAGCCTGCCGCGCCCGGCATTGATGAGCACGGACCCGCCCAGCCCGTTGCGCCGCCGCAGTTCCTTGAGCAGGCCGTAATTGACGATGCCCCTGGTGGCCTCCGTCAGCGGCAGCAGCACGACGAGGATGTCCGTGGCGTTGAGGAAGGGGACCAGTCCGGCATCGCCGCTGAAGGTGGCGACGCCCGGCAACTCCTGCGGCCGGCGGCTCCAGCCGTTGACGTGGAAGCCGACGGCGGTGAGCGCCCGGGCGGCGGAGCGGCCGAGATTGCCCAGACCCATGATGCCGACGGATATGTCCTCGGCCGGGCGCTGCGGCGGCTCGTGCCAGATCTTCTTCGTCTGCTGGGCGCGATAGAGCTGGCCCTGGCGGTGATGGTCGAGTACGCGCCAGAGCACGTATTCGGTCATGTACTGCGTCAGATTGTCGGCGACCACCCGCACGATCGGCACCTGGGGCAGGTTCGGATCGGCGAAGACATGATCGACGCCGGCGCCGATCGAGAAGATGACCTTGAGATTGGGCAGCTTGGCGAGCACGCCGGGCTTCTGCTTCCACACCACCGCATATTCGATCGTGGGGTCGGCCGGCCCGTCCGGTTCGAGCACCACCTCGCGATCTTCGGACAGCATCTCGTACCAGCGTTGCGGGTTGAAACCGGTGATCGAAAGAAGGATTTTGCCCTTGCCCGCCATGTGCTTCATGCCCTGCTATTCGCTGACCACGCCGGTCGGCGCGGTCTCGATCTTGAACGCCGCCGAGATCAGCGCCCGAGTGTAGTCGGTTTGCGGCCGCTCGAAAATCTGTTCGGACGATCCGGCCTCGACCACCTTGCCGTTGCGCATGACGATGACGTGGTTGGCCAGTGCCCGCACCACCTTGAGGTCGTGGCTGATGAACAGATAGGCGAGGTCGTGCTTGGCCTGGAGGTCGCGCAACAGGTCCACCACCTGCGCCTGCACGCTCATGTCGAGCGCCGACGTCGGCTCGTCGAGCATGACGAAGCGCGGTTTGAGCACCATGGCGCGCGCGATCGCGATGCGCTGGCGCTGACCGCCGGAGAACTCGTGCGGGTAGCGGAAGCGGGTCTCCGGGTCGAGGCCCACCTCGCGCAGCACCTCCACCACGCGGCGGTCGCGCTCGTCGGTGGTGAGCCGCGGCTCATGGATCTTGAGCCCTTCCTCGATGATGTCGGCCACCGACATGCGCGGGCTGAGCGAACCGTAGGGGTCCTGGAAGACGATCTGCAATTCGCGCCGCAGCGGACGCATGGCGTTAAAGCTGAGCTTGTCGATCTCGCGGCCGTCGAAGTCGATCCGGCCCTTCGACGAGATCATGCGGGTGAGCGCCAGGCCGAGCGTCGTCTTGCCGGAACCCGATTCGCCGACCACGCCGACCGTCTGGCCGGCGCGCACGGCGACGTCGATGCCGTCCACCGCCTTCACATGGTCGACGGTCTTGCGGAAGAAGCCCTGCTTGATCGGGAACCAGACCTTCACCTCCGCGCCCGACATCACGGTCCTGGCCGCCGCGTTCGCCGCCGGAGGCTTGCCCTTCGGCTCGGCCGCGAGGAGGTGCCTGGTGTAGCCGTGCTGCGGATTGGCGAAGATCTCCTTGGTCGGCCCGCTTTCGACGATCTGGCCCTTGGTCATGACGCAGACCCGGTCGGCGATGCGCCGGACGATGCCGAGGTCGTGGGTGATGAACAGCATCGACATGCCCTTGCGGGCCTTGAGCTTGGCGAGCAGCTCGAGGATCTGCGCCTGCACCGTCACGTCGAGCGCCGTGGTGGGTTCGTCGGCGATCAGCAGGTCGGGCTCGTTGGCGAGCGCCATGGCGATCATCACGCGCTGGCGCTGGCCGCCCGACAGCTGGTGCGGATAGGCGTCGAGCCGCTTTTGGGGCTCGCGGATGCCGACCTCTTCGAGCAGTTCGAGGGTTCGTTCCCGCGCCTGCCTGTCGCCCATGCCCTGGTGCAGCGACAGCACCTCGACGATCTGCCGTTCGATCGTGTGCAGCGGGTTGAGCGAGGTCATCGGCTCCTGGAAGATCATGGTGATCTTGTTGCCGCGGACCTTGCGCAGCGCCTTCTCGTCCAGGGAGAGCAGGTCCTCCCCGTCGAACAGGATGCGGCCCGTGGGGTGGCTCGCCGGCGGATAGGGCAGGAGCTTCAGCACCGACAATGCCGAGACCGATTTGCCCGAGCCGGATTCGCCGACCAGCGCCAGCGTCTCCCCCTTGGCGATGTCGAAGGAGATGCGGTCGACGGCCGTCGTCGTCAGGCCGCCGCTGGAAAAGGCGACCGAGAGGTCCTGGACGGAAAGCAGCGGGGAGGTCAAATGGCGGCCTCTATGTCGGTCATGCGGAAATCCTCGCCCTTGAACAGCAGCGGCTCGCGCCGCGCCTTGGCCAGCGCATAGGCGAAGCAGTCGCCCAGGTTGAGCTTGGCAGCGTGGTTGCCCTTGCCGAATTTCTGGTAGGCCTCGCGGGCGAGGCGGGCCTGCTCGGGGGTGACCGGGACGATTTCGATGCCGAAGTCGGCCAGCAGATTGTCCAGTTCAGCGCCTTTCCTGGTGTCCTTCAGGCCATCTGCTTTCACCGCGGCCTCGAGATAGTTGACCGGAGAGATTGCGTGAGGTTGCCGAGGCGCAAGGAGTTTGTCTTCCATGATGTCGCCTTCGGGCTCTTCGAAGAGGATGGCAAGAAGGGCTGACGCGTCAACGATCATGCTGGCAGGCCATCGTCGTCATAGAGGTCCGAGTGATCGCTGGTTGCTCCCGCCGGCGTAGGACCAGAGCGCCTCAATATTTCTTTGATTCGCGCCTTGCGGATCGCGTAGTCGTCATTGGTCTTGAGTCTCGTCAGCTCGGCTTCGAGGGCCTGCTCGACAGCCGCCGTCATGCTTTGACCCGTAGCCTCGGCAAGCTGGCGCGCCAGCCTTTGCGCCTTTTCGCTCTTGATGTTCATGCCCATGTCCGGCTCCATGGTAGAAAACTCAAGAAATTATACCATGGGCGCCCGCTCACTTGAACGTCTTCCGTGGGTCGAAGGCGTCGCGGGTGGCTTCGCCGACGAAGATGAGCAGCGACAGCATCAGCGATATGACCACGAAGCCCGACAGGCCGAGCCATGGCGCGTTGAGGTTGCGCTGGCCCTGCTTGAGCAGTTCGCCGAGCGAGGCCGAGCCCGGCGGCAGGCCGAAGCCGAGGAAGTCGAGCGAGGTCAGCGTCGAGATCGAGCCGTTCAGGATGAAGGGCATGAAGGTCAGCGTCGCCACCATGGCGTTGGGCAGGAGGTGGCGGAAGATGATCGTGCGGTTGGGCACGCCGAGCGCGCGCGCCGCGTTCACATATTCGAAGTTGCGGGCGCGCAGGAATTCCGCCCGCACCACACCGACCAGCGACACCCAGGAAAACAGCAGCATCAGCCCGAGCAGGATGAAGAATCCCGGCGGCAGCACGGCTGCCACGATCAGCAGCAGGTAGAGCACCGGGATCGCCGACCAGATCTCGATGAAGCGCTGGAACAAAAGGTCGGTCCAGCCGCCGAAGTAACCCTGCAGCGCGCCTGCCGACACGCCGATCAGCGCCGAGCCGGCCGTCAGGATCAGGCCGAACAGGACGGAGATGCGGAAGCCGTAGATGACGCGGGCGAGCACGTCGCGGGCCTGGTCGTCGGTGCCGAGCCAGTTCCAGTTGCCCATGGTGCAGTTGGGATCGCCGACGCCCTGGGCATAGCGCTGGCAGCGCACGTCCTTGGCGTACATCCACGACGGCTTGGCCGGGGCCGCCTCGGGAATCTCGTTGTTGGTGGTGCGGTAGGAATAGCGGATCGGCGGCCAGATCGCCCAGCCATCGGCCGCGATCGCCTCCTGCACCACCGCCATGCGGTAGTCGGTGATCGGCAGGAAGCCGTCGGCGCCGAGGAATGTCTCCTCCGGATAGTCGCTCACGATCGGCGAGAAGAACTCGCCCTTGAAGCTGATCAGCAACGGCCGGTCGTTGGCGATGAACTCGGAAAACAGCGACAGCACGAACAGGACCAGGAAGATCCAGAGCGACCAGTAGCCGCGCCGGTTGGCCTTGAAGTTCTGCCAGCGCCGCCGGTTGATCGGCGACAGCCGGGGGCGCCTGACTGGCGCTGCTGCGGTATCGATCGCCGTCATCAGACGTCCCTCCGCTCGAAGTCGATGCGGGGATCGATCCAGGTGTAGGTGAGGTCGGAGATCAGGCCGACGACCAGGCCCATGAGCGAGAAGATGTAGAGGTTGGCGAAGACCACCGGATAGTCGCGCTCGAGCACCGACCGGTAGCCGAGCAGCCCGAGCCCGTCGAGCGAGAAGATGTTCTCGATCAACAGCGAGCCGGTGAAGAAGGCCGAGATGAAGGCGCCGGGGAAGCCGGCGATGACGATCAGCATCGCGTTGCGGAAGACGTGCCCGTAGAGCACCTGCCGTTCCGACAGGCCCTTGGCGCGGGCGGTGACGACATACTGCTTGCGGATCTCGTCGAGGAACGAGTTCTTGGTGAGCAAGGTCGTGGTCGCGAAGGCCGACAGCACGAGAGCCGCCAGCGGCAGCGTGACGTGCCAGAGATAGTCGACGATCTTGCCGCCGAGCGACAGCTCGCTGAAATTCTCGGAGGTGAGGCCGCGCAGCGGAAACCAGTTGAAGAACGAGCCGCCGGCAAACAGCACCATCAAGAGGATGGCGAAGAGGAATGCCGGGATCGCGTAGCCGACGATGACCACGCCGCTGGTCCAGATGTCGAATGTCGAGCCGTCCTTCACCGCCTTGCGGATGCCGAGCGGGATCGAGATGAGGTAGGACAAGAGCGTGATCCAGATGCCGAGCGAGATCGACACCGGCATCTTCTCCAGGATCAGGTCCAGCACCGAGATGTCGCGGAAGTAGCTCTCGCCGAAATCGAAGCGGGCGTAGTTCCACAGCATCAGGCCGAAGCGCTCCAGCGGCGGCTTGTCGAAGCCGAACTGCTTCTCCAGCTTGGCGATGAATTCCGGGTCCAGCCCCTGCGCGCCCCGGTATTTCGAAGTGGCCTCGCCGGCCGCGGGGTCGAAGTTGGTCGCGCCGACGTCGCCGCCGCCGCCCGACAGCCTGTCGCCGGCGTCGCCGCCCTGGCCGGTCAGCTTGGCGATCACCTGCTCGACCGGGCCGCCCGGCGCGAACTGAACCACGGCAAACGATATCGCCATGATGCCGAACAGGGTCGGGATCATCAGCAGCAGGCGGCGGAGGATATAAGCGCCCATCAGTGCGTATCCTCTCGCTGCGGGGAGCGGGACACGGATAGGTCGCGCAGGCAGGCACCCCCACCCCTGGTCCCTCCCCACAAGGGGGAGGGGGACGATTTCGCCGCCCCCACCAAAATCGTTGCAGATTGGCGCGAGCCCGCCATGCCGCACAGTCTCACCCCTTGTGGGGAGGGATAAAGGGTGGGGGTCGTTTCGAATGCGATTGCGCTCCCCACAAGGGGGAGGGTGGGGCACCGCGCCGAAATCTCAGGTCTTGCCAATACGTGCAGCCTTGTCCTTGTCGAACCACCACATCGCCTCGATAGGGAAGCCGAAATCCGGCTTCGGCTCCTTGAAGCCGAACATGTCCCAGAAGGCGGCACGGTGATTCGCCGAAAACCAATTTGGAATCCAGTCTTGCCGGGCGCGCAAGACCCGGTCGAGCGCCCGCATGGCGACCGTCAGCGCTGCGCGATCCTTGGCCGCACCCACGGCGTCGACCAGCGCGTCTATGGCAGGGTCGGCCGTGCCCGGCAGGTTGGTCGAACCCTGCAGCCTGGCCGAGCTCGAATGGAACAGGCCGGCGAGCTCGTCGCGGCTGGGCGTGGCGGAAAACGAAGCTGCGGTCGATATGGCGTCGTAGTCGAAGCTCGCCTGGCGCGCCTGGTATTGCGACGAATCGACCATGCGGACCGAGGCGTCGATGCCGATGGCGCGCATGTTCTCGATCCACGGAGAATAGACGCGCACGAAGATGTCGTCGTCGACCAGAACCTCGAGCGTCAGCCTTTCGCCCTTGGCGTTGAGCACGCTTCCGCCCTTGCGCGCCCAGCCCGCCTCGGCGAGCAGCCGCGACGCTTGCCCGAGCAGCTTGCGGTCGCGGCCCGAACCGTCGGACGGCGGCTGCTGCACCGCCTCGCCGAAGGCCTCCGCCGGTACCTTGCCGCGCAAGGGCTCGAGCAGCGCCAGTTCGGCGGGCGAGGGCAGGCCCTCGGCGCGGAAGTCCGACTTCTCGAATGTCGACTGCGAGCGCTGATAGGCGCCGTAGAACAGGTTGCGGTTGGTCCACTCGAAGTCGAAGCAGAGCGCGATCGCCCGGCGCATGCGCGGATCGCGGAAGCGTTCGCGGCGCTGGTTGAGCGCGGTCGCCTGCATCATCGGCCGCTTCTCGCCCGGGAATTCCCGCTTGATGACCTTGCCTGCCTTGAAGGCGGGAAAATCATAGCCCGTCGCCCAGATGCGCGAGGTGGCCTCCTGGCGATAATGGATGTCGCCTTTCTTGAAGGCTTCGAAGGCGGCCTGCCTGTCCTGGTAGAACTCGATGCGGATGCGGTCGAAATTGTAGAGGCCGCGGTTGACCGGCAGGTCGCGCCCCCAATAGTCCGGCACACGTTCGAATTCGATCATCTGCCCGGCGGAAAAGCGGCCGACCTTGTAGGGGCCGGATCCGAGCGGCGCCTTGAGCTGCGACGCGTCGAAGGGATTGGCGTCGAAGAAGGCCTTGGCGGGGACGGGGTATGTCGCGACGTCCAGGATGTTGAGGTCCGACTGCTTGCCGTCGAAGGTGAGCCGCAGCGTTGCCGGGTCGACCGCCTTGGCTTCTTGCAGCCGGCTGAGCGGCAGCAGCAGGCTCGGATGGCCGTCCCGCTTGAACAGGTTGAAGCCATAGGCAACGTCCTCGGCGGTGACGGGCGTGCCGTCGTGGAAGCGTGCCTCCGGGCGCAGCTCGAAATCGAAGCTGTTGTGGTCGTCCGAGATGGTGACGGTCTTGGCCAGGAGGCCGTAGATCGCGTCCGGCTCGTCCAGCGCCCGCACCATCAGCGAATCGTAGCACATGTCCATGCGCGGCGGGCTGTCGCCCCGGCTGACGAAGGTGTTGAGGGTGTTGAAGGTCAGCGGGCTCTGGTTGAGGACCCAACTGGGCGGCGAGAAGTTGAAGGTGCCGCCCTTGGGCGCATTGACATTCACATAGTCGAAATTCGGGAAGTCGGGACCGTATTTCAGGTCGCCGAATGCCGAAAGCCCGTGCAGGCCGGTGCCGGCGGGGCTGGCGGCAAAGGACCGGCCCGGCAGCAAGGGCAGGCCAGCCGCCGCGACACCCAGCGCCAGGAAGTCGCGGCGGGGCAGGCGCGTTCTCAATTGACCCCCTTGTACTTGGCGGCGAGCGCGGCCTCCTTGTCCTTGTCGATCCACCAGGAGTCGATGTCGACGCCGATGTAGCCCGGTTGCTTCTCGGGAATGCCGAACTTGTTCCAGTAGGCGGCGCGCACCTTTCCGAGGTGCCATTGCGGGACCATGTAGTAGTTCCACAGGAGCACGCGGTCGAGCGCGTGAGTGGCCGCGATCAGATCGTCGCGATCGGTCGCAAAGATGACCCTGTCGACCAGGGCGTCGACGACGGGGTTGTTTATTCCGGCCAGATTGCGCGATCCTGGCGTATCCGCCGCCTTGGAGCTGAAGAAGTCGCGCTGCTCGTTTCCGGGCGACTGGGACTGGGCGAAGCTCGACAGCGCGAGCATGTCGAAATCGAACGAGCGGGTGCGGTTGATGTACTGGCTCTCGTCGATGATGCGCAACGTGGCGTCGATGCCCAGGCGGCGCAGGCTGTCGATGTACGGCGTGGCCACGCGCTCGTCGGTCGGGTCGCTGCCGAGGAATTCGATGCGGAACTGCTCCCCGGTCTTTTCGTTGGCCAACCTGCCGCCGCGATTCACCCAGCCGGCTTCCTTGAACATCTGCACCGCAGCGCGCAGGTTCTCGCGACCGGCCTGCGGCGTGTCATAGACCGGCAGCTTGAACTCCTGGGTGAAAAGTTCGGGCGGCAGCTTGTCGCGGAAGGGTTCGAGAATCTCGAGTTCCTTACCTTGCGGAATCCCGCTCGAGGCCAGCTCTCCACCTTCGAAATAGCTGTCGGTGCGTGTGTATGAGCCGTAGAACAGCGTGCGGTTCATGGTCTCGAAGTCGAAAGCCATGGTGATGGCCTTGCGCACGCGCGGATCCGCGAACAGCGGGCGGCGCGTGTTCATCACGTAAGCCTGCATCGGCTGGCCCGACGTCGTCGGATACTCGGACTTGGTGACGTCGCCGGCCTGGATGGCCGGAAAATTATACTCGGTTGCCCAGCGCTTGGCGCTCGATTCCGCGCGAAAATCCTGGAAGCCGCCCTTGCCGAAAGCCTGCCAGGCGGCATTGTCGTCAAGGAAATAGGTAAAGCGCCGCTTGTCGAAGTTCTCGCGGCCGATCTTCACCGGCAATTGCGCGCCCCAATAGTCGGGCACGCGCTCCCAGACGATCTCCGTGCCCGCCTTGAAGCTTGAGATCTTGTAGGCGGCGGAGCCGAGCGGCGGCTCCTGCGTGGGGCGGCCGATGTCGCGCTTCTTGCCATTGGCATCGGTGCCTTCCCACCAGTGCTTCGGCAGGACGACGAGGTCGCCCATGATCTTGGGCAACTCGCGATTGCCCTTCTGGTCGAAACGGAACGTCACCTCGCGCTCGCCGGTCGCGACCGCCTCGGTCACGTTGGCGTAGTATTTGTTGTAGAGCGGGCTGTTGGCCTTCAGCACAGTGAAGGACCAGATGACGTCCTCGACCGTTATGGGCTTGCCGTCGTGCCACTTGGCGCGCGGGTCGAGGCGGTAGGTCGCCGACGAAAAGTCATCGGGATACTTGTAGGCTTCGGCGACGAGCGGATGGCTGACGCTGCCCTCGTCGACGGACTGTTCCATCAGCGTGTCGTAGAGCAGACCGCCGCCGAACCCGGCGAAGCCGGCAGCCGGATTGCCCTGGACGATATAGGGGTTGAAGCTGTCGAAAGTGCCGGCGGTAGTCGTGTTCAGCGTGCCGCCCTTGGGTGCGTTCGGGTTGACATAGTCGTAGCGCTTGAAGTCGTCGCCATATTTGGACGTGCCGATCAGTGACGAGCTGGTGTGCCAGCCGGGGTCGGCGGCTGAGGCCGGCGGGAGGGTGCCCGAGACAAGCAGCGCGGCAAGCCCCGCCGCTGCAATCGTCCTGTTCAGGCATGCCTTCATTGCGATCCCCTGGCTTCGGTGTTTCGGAACACTCTAATTCAATTGGGCGCATGGAAACCACACGCCGTGCGATTGTCATCGCACGTTTTCGTCAGGCAACAAAAAAGCCGGGCGAAACCCGGCTTTTTCAAGATGCGAAGCGATGATTTGCCTACTTGGCGGCCGGTGCGGGGGCTGCACCTTCCGCCGGAGCGGCGGGAGCGGCGCCTTCGGCCGGGGCGGCAGCAGGCGTGGCGGCCGGGGCAGCGCCAGCCTCGGGCAGCGGTGCCGGGCTGTCGGACAGCGTGCGCAGATAGGCGATCAGGTTGGCGCGCTCATCAGGCTTCTTGATGCCGGCGAAGCCCATGGCGGTGCCCTTCACCAGGCCCTTGGGCGAGGTGATGAAGTTGCTGAGGTGCTCGAAGTCCCAGACCACCGAGCCGCCCTGCGAGAATTCCTTCATCGGGCCCGAATAGGCGAAGCCCTCATGCGAGGCGATCGGACGGTTGACGATGTTCCAGAGGTTGGGGCCGACCTTGTTGGGGCCGCCATTGTCGGCGGTGTGGCAGGCGGCGCACTTCTTGAACACGGCCGCACCCGCCTCGGCATTGGCGGCCGCGAGCAGCTGGGCGATCGGCGTCTCGGCCGGGGCGGCTTCGCCGCCGCCTTCGCCCGCGCCGCCCTCTTCGGCCGCCTCGATGGCGAAGCCCGGCTTCTCGGGGACCGGAGAGGCGAAGATCGAGTCCGACACGATCGAGATCGAGAAGGCCACGAAAGCCGTTCCGAGCAGGGCGCCGAGCACCTTGTTGAATTCGAATGAGTCCATACGCCCCTGGCTCCCTTATCCGGCCGGTTCGCCATCCTCTGCGACCGTCGCCGTTCGTCGGTATCGTCTAGCGCCCGGCCGGGGCCGGGTCAAATCGCGCGGAAACTAGGTCTTTTGCTTGTCCGTTGCAACACATATAAGGGCGCTTCCAGTGAGACGTTTTGACACTTTCCAAAGCATTCAGAGACAGCAGCCCGAGCCATGCAGACCCTCGTCCTGATCCCCGCCCGCATGGCTTCGACGCGCCTTCCGGGCAAGCCCTTGGCCGACATCGCCGGTCGGCCGATGATCGTGCATGTCGCCGCACGCGCCGCCGAAAGCGGCCTCGGCCGCGTCGTGGTGGCGACCGACACCGAGGCGGTGGCCGCGGCCGTCAGGGCCCACGGCTTCGAGGCGGTGATGACGCGCGCCGACCATGAGTCGGGCTCGGACCGCATCTTCGAGGCGTTGCAGGCACTCGATCCGAGGGGCGAGGTCGACACGGTGGTCAACGTCCAGGGCGACCTGCCGACCATCGACCCCGAGCTGATCCGCGCCGCCTTCCGGCCGTTCGAGGATGCCTCGGTCGACATTGCCACACTCGGCGTCGAGATCACCCGCGACGAGGAAAAGACCAACCCGAACGTCGTCAAGATCGTCGGATCGCAGCTTTCGCCGGGCCGGCTCAGGGCGCTCTACTTCACCCGCGCGACGGCGCCTTGGGGCGAAGGGCCGCTCTTCCATCACATCGGGCTGTACGCCTATCGCCGCGAAGCGCTGGAGCGCTTCGTCAAGCTCGGCCCGTCGCCGCTGGAGAAGCGCGAGCGGCTGGAGCAGCTGAGGGCGCTCGAGGCCGGCATGCGCATCGATGCCGAGATCGTCTCGTCGCTGCCGCTCGGCGTCGACACGCCCGAAGATCTCGAACGCGCCCGCGAAATCCTTTCCCAATAGAGCAGACAGGCCGACCATGCCGACGACGACCAACAAGATTGCCTTCCAGGGCGAGCCGGGCGCCAATTCCGACACCGCCTGCCGCAACATGTTCCCGAACATGGAGCCGCTGCCCTGCGCGACCTTCGAGGATGCCTTCAGCGCGGTCGAGACCGGCAAGGCCGACCTGGCGATGATCCCGATCGAGAACACGATCGCCGGCCGCGTCGCCGACATCCATCACCTCTTGCCGGAATCCAAGCTGCACATCGTCGGCGAATATTTCCTGCCGATCCATTTCCAGCTGATGGTGCTGCCCGGCGTGCAGCGCGCCGAGATCAAGACCGTGCACAGCCACATCCACGCGCTCGGCCAGTGCCGCAAGTACATCCGCAAGAACGGCTGGAAGCCGATGGTGGCCGGCGACACCGCCGGTGCCGCCAAGCTGGTGTCCGAGGTCAAGGATCGCACCATGGCGGCGCTCGCGCCGCGGCTCGCAGCCTCGCTCTACGGCCTCGACATCCTGGAAGAGAATGTCGAGGACACCGACACCAACGTCACCCGCTTCGTGGTGCTGACCAAGAACAAGCAGTGGGTCGACCGGCCGAGCCCGGATGCCAAGATGATGACCACCTTCATCTTCCGCGTCCGCAACGTGCCAGCGGCCCTCTACAAGGCGATGGGCGGCTTCGCCACCAACGGCGTCAACATGACCAAGCTCGAGAGCTACCAGCTCGGCGCCTTCACCGCGACGCTGTTCTATGCCGACATCGAAGGCCATCCTGAGGATCAGGGCGTCGCGCACGCGCTCGAGGAGCTGCGCTTCTTCTCGCGTGAGGTCCGCATCCTCGGCGTCTATCCGGCGAGCGATTCGCGCGACGAATGGAAGGTGGCGGATTGAGGTAGGTCCGCCTCTCCGGCATTCATGGTTGGCGGCGATCGGGGGGTATCCTCGGCTGAACGTCGTTTCTCGAGCAGAGAGCCGTCAAGGAAGCGCGCAGCGAACGATAGGCTTCTTCGCCGAGTGACGCACGATAGTCGGCTTCCAGGGCCATGTTGAACTCGTGAACGGCCTGGGTCACGCCGAGCGCCCGTTCCGTCGGCACGACGAGCTTGGCGCGCCGGTCGACCGGATCCTGCATGCGCTCGACGTAACCCAGTCCTGCAAGCTCGTCGACCAATTCGCCCATCGCCGGCCGTCCGATGCCCGCACGCATCGCAAGCACGCTCGCGCGCGTTCCTTTCGCATCGATGTTGGCGAAGACGGCCCCGTGCTTGGGCCTGATCTGGGTGTGGCCCTTCTCGCCCAGCACTTTGACAAGTGCTGCGGCGGACGCCTGATAGGCATAGAGAAGAAGCGATTGCGTGTAGGGCGAATTCATCCTTCCTTTTTATTTGGCAGCGATATAATATGGCAACCATACCAATATGGATATGGAGGAGCCGATGTCCCTGCGCGAGCCCGGCGAGATTGCTCGGCGCATCGCCGACGCATGGAATGTTCATGACGCGGGTGCATTTGCCGCGCTGTTCGCCAAGGATGCCGACTTCACCAACGTTTTCGGGATGGAGGCCACGGGACGGGCGGAAATCGAGCGCTTCCATGCGCCCGTGTTCGAGACGATGTTCAAGGAAAGCGTCCTGTCGGTGGACGGCGCCCGCAGCCGCATGCTTCGCGAGGATGTGGCTACCGTCGACCTGCGCTGGTCGATGACCGGCGCGCGCGATCCGATGGGCCGCGAATGGGCGCGCCGCCGTGGGCTTATCAGCCTGGTCATGAGCCGCGAGAACGGAGATTGGCTGATCGCGTCGATGCACAATATGGACCTCCCGGACAGCGGGATGGCCGAAGCTCAACAGCGGGTGCGGGGAGGGGAGGCAATCCCTTCCACGTCACCGAAAGGTGTCTGATCGCTCGTTTGCGATGGCGGCGCTCGCGCATCTGCCGGACGTTGGGTCGTGAGAACCCAGCGCAGGGCAAGTCCGGCCTACAGCTGCTTCGAAAACCAGTGGTCCGCGTAGGGATTGTCGTTGAAGCGGTCGATCTCCGTATACCCCTCGCGCCTGTAGAGCGCCTGCGCTTCCTTGAGCGTCCGGTTCGTGTCGAGGCAGACCGAGCGCGCGCCGAGCCGGGCGGCGACCGCTTCCAGGCGATGGAGCATGCGGCTGGCGAGCCCGAAGCCGCGGGCCGACTGCGCCACCCACATGCGCTTGATCTCGGCGGTGCTGTCGTCGAACAGGCGGACGGCCCCGCATCCGACCGCCTCGCCGTCGAGGCGGGCGACGACGAAGCTGCCCCTTGGCGCGCGGTACTCCTCCGTGCCTGCGCTTCCGCCATTGCCGGGATCGAAGCCCTCCTCGAAGCGGGCCGCCAGCTCCTCGAAGTAGCGCATCAGGCACTGCTGCGCGTCGACGCTGTCGGGCAGCTCCTCCTCGACGGTGATCGAGGCCGCCGCGAGCAGCCGCTCCACTTCCCCCATGGCCGTCACCAGGCGCTCGCGCGCTTGCTCCGACAAGGGCGCGAGCATGGAATTGGCAAGATCGTCCGAAAGCGCCTCATAGGCCCGGTACTCGACAAGCCCACGCTCGGTAAGCGTCGCCCGTCGGCCGCGGGCGTCCGCCTCGAGTTTCGCGACGTCGACGAGGCCCTGCGTCTCGAGCTGGCGAAGCATCCGGCTGAGATAGCCGGAATCCAGGCCCAGCCGCGCGCGCAGCACGCCGAGCGCGGCGCCATCCTGGCCGATCTCGAAGAGCAGCCGGGCGAGGCCGAGCGGCCGGCCGCGGCTCAGATAGCTGTCTTCCAGGGCGCCGACGCGGCGGGTGACAGTGCGGTTGAAGCTGCGGATGCGGGAGATCTGCGACGAGGTCATTGCCTGACTATAGTCAGATATCCCGCCGGCAGCAAGTGGATGACTGACTACAGTCAGATATCCCGGTCGTGTCCCGCCCAGGCGTGTATGAGATGATGAGCGATGGAGTGCCGCGCCGGCACCTTGAGCTCGGCCGGATGCGTGCCGGCGAGCATCTGCCGGACCTCTTCGCGCGGGAACCAGCGGCAGTCCTCGAGCTCGGCCGTGTCGGTCACGATGTCTTCGTTCAGGGCCTCGCCGAAACAGCCGATCATCAGCGAATAGGGGAACGGCCAGGGCTGGCTGGCGTGATAGACCACACGGCCGAGGCGGATGCCGGCCTCCTCCAGGGTCTCGCGGCGAACCGCCGCCTCGATCGTCTCGCCCGGCTCGACGAAGCCGGCGAGCGCCGAATAGACGCCGGCTGCGAAATGCCGGCCTCGCCCGAGCAGGCACTTGTCGCCGCAAACCGTCAGCATGATCACCACCGGATCGGTGCGCGGAAAGTGCTCGGCAGCGCAACCGGTGCAGACCCTCTTGTAGCCGCCGGCACGCATTTCGGTGGCCGCCCCGCAGCGGCCGCAGAAGCGGTGGTTGGCGTGCCATGCCAGGAGGGCCGCCCCTTGCGCCAGGGCGCCGAGGCCGGCGCCGTCGATGAGGCCCTGGGCGTGTATCGAGCGGAAGTCGATCGCCTTGAGCCGCTCGGGCAGGCTCTCGCCCTCCGCGGCGGCCGGCACGGCGAGCATGGCGGAGCCGTCCGCGCGGCCGAGCAGCACGGCCTCGTCGAGGGGGACCTCCAGCGCCCGCGCCGCGGCCAGGGTGAAATACGGGTTTGCCGCGCCATTGCCGAAATCGAGCACCAGGCGTCCCGGTCCGATCAGCAGCAGCCGCGCTTCCGGCTCCGCCAGCGCCAGGCGGGCAGCATCGTCGCTGCGCTTTTCCGACTGGCGTTCGATCACATTGCCGGCAAAGCCGAGAAAATGGCTCGCTTCGCGCTCGGGCGCGCTGAACAGGCTGAAGGGCATTGGGCAGACTCTGGGGGTGCTGGGTCGGGGGTTGCCGTTATAGGGCAGCCTTGATGCTCTCGGCAAACCGGTGCAGGTCGTCGCGCCGATATGGCTCGCGCACGCCATGGCCCCAGACCGGGCCGGGCCAGCCGGGATCGCCCTCGGAGCGCGCCACGACATGGAAGTGCAGCTGCCGCACGACGTTGCCGAGCGCGCCGCTGTTGATCTTGGCGCAGCCGGTCGCGCGTTTGAGCGCGTGCGCCACCATGTTGCTTTCGAAGGTCAGCATCGCCTGGTCGAGCGGGGTGAGGTCGTGGATCTCTTCGATGCCGGGGCGTTGCGGCACCAGGATCAGCCAGGGCCAGCGCTGGTCGTTCATGACGCGCAATTCGCACAGCCCGAGCCACATCAGCGGCTCGCTGTCCGTGTCGAGACGCGAATCCAGCGCAAACCCGGCCTTGAGCCCCGACATCATTGGCGTTTCCCTTGTTTCTCCAAAAGCTAGAGCGTGCCCGCAGTCGCTGCAAGCGAATCATTGAGATTGGATGCAATGCAATGCGCCGATGCGATATGGTGTGGACTGCACTGAACGGAGGTGCGCGATGTTGGCCGGTCAGATCGCATTCGCCTGCGCGGCGGCCTTCGCTGGAGCGGCATTCTACATCAATTTCGCCGAACAGCCTGCCCGTCTCGGGCTCGACGACAAGAATCTGCTCGATGAATGGAAGCCGAGCTACGCCAGGGGCTTTGCCATGCAGGCGAGCCTGGCCATGGCGTCGGGGCTGCTGGGCCTGCTCGCCGCCTGGCTCGAAGCCGACTGGCGCTGGACCGTCGGCGCCGGGCTGATGCTCGCCAACTGGCCCTATACGCTGCTGGTCATCCTGCCCACCAACAGAAAGATCGAGGCGATCGCGAGCGCGGATGCCGGCACGGCCTCGCGGAGGCTCATCATACGCTGGGGTACGCTGCATGCCGTGCGCACCGCCCTGGGATGCGCGGCGACGGTTGCCTACCTCTGGGCCCTCGGCGCACGGGGTTTCTGAGGCGCTTTGGTTCACCCCTGGCCTTGGCTCTTGCATTTGGCCGAACAATTGCCGATATGGAGGTTGGGAGGTTGGTGGTGGACGATCCACTCGCCAACCGGGTCAGGTCCGGAAGGAAGCAGCCCTAACGAGCCCGGAACGGGTCATTGTTCCAGCCTCCCGCCTCTTCGCCCTTCTCCGCGTCATTGACGGCGTTGCGCCGTGCGGGCGAAACTCGCTCGCGGAATCGACCCGACTGCGGTCGGGCAGGGGCGCCAGGACCAACGGGCGAACGGGGCGGATGAGCGAAGCCGGACAGACCAACAAGAGCAAGGACGGCGCCTATCGCGTCCTTGCGCGCAAGTACCGCCCGGCGGATTTCTCGGCCCTCATCGGCCAGGAGCCGATGGTGCAGACGCTGACCAACGCGTTCGCCACCGGCCGCATCGCCCAGGCCTGGATGCTGACCGGCGTCCGCGGTGTCGGCAAGACCACCACCGCACGCATCCTCGCCCGCGCGCTGAACTACAAGACGGCTGACATCGATCGTCCCTCGGTCGACCTCACCGTGCCCGGCGAGCACTGCCAGGCGATCATGGAAGGCCGCCACGTCGACGTCATCGAGATGGATGCCGCGTCCCACACCGGTATCGACGACATCCGCGACATCATCGACCGTGTCCGCTACGCCCCGGTGTCGGCCCGCTACAAGGTCTACATCATCGACGAGGTGCACATGCTCTCGACGCAGGCCTTCAACGGCCTGCTGAAGACGCTCGAGGAGCCGCCGCCCCACGTCAAGTTCATCTTCGCCACCACCGAGATCCGCAAGGTGCCGATCACGGTGCTGTCGCGCTGCCAGCGCTTCGACCTGCGCCGCATCGACGCCGGCAAGCTGGTCGGCCATCTGGCGAGCATCGCTCGCCAGGAAGAAATCGAGGTCGAGGACGCCGCGCTCGCCATGGTCGCCCGCGCCGCCGAAGGCTCGGCGCGCGACTCGCTGTCGATCCTCGACCAGGCGATCGCCCATGGCGGCGGCAGGGTGACGGCGGAAGCGGTGCGCGCCATGCTCGGCCTTGCCGATCGCGCCCGCGTGGTCGACCTGTTCGAAAACGTCATGAAGGGCGACATCGCAGCGGCGCTGGGCGAATTGCGGGCCCAGTACGACACCGGCGCCGACCCCGTGGCCGTGCTCAACGACCTCGCCGAATTCACCCATCTCGTCACCCGCCTGCGCTTCGTGCCGTCGGCGGCCGACGACGCCTCGCTGTCCGAGGACGAGCGCAAGCGCGGCCTGGAATTCTCCCAGAGCCTGTCGGTGCGGGTGTTGGCCCGCGCCTGGCAGATGCTGCTCAAGGGCATCCCGGAGGTGCAGTCGTCGAACCGGCCGGTGAGTGCCGCCGAGATGGTGCTGATCCGGCTCGCGCACGCCGCCGACCTGCCGACGCTGGACGAGGCGCTGAAGTCGCTCGGCGACGCGCCACAGCAGCCATTGGGCAGCCCCCGCAACGGCGGCATGCCCGCCGGCGGCGGCAATGGCGGTCCCGCGGCCTCCGCCGTGTCGCAGGCGCGCATGCCGGTGACCAATGGCGGCGGCCAGGCGATGCGGCTGGTGGAAAGCGCGCCCGCGCCCGTGGCCTTCACGGCGCCTCAACCGGAACCCGAGCCCGTCGCCGATGCGGTGCCGGTGAAATCGATCAACGACCTTGCCAACCTCGCCGAATCGAACCGCGAGATGGCCTTCAAGGTGCTGATCCGCCGTGTCGTGCGGCCCGTCCGCATCGAGCCGGGGCACATGGAAGTCAGCCTGACCAGCGATGCGCCCAGGACCTTCCTCAACGACCTCACCGTCAAGCTGAAGGCCTGGACCGGCCGTCACTGGCTCGTGTCGCTGTCGAAGGAAGAGGGCGGGCCGACGCTGGCCGAGATCGAGGCCAGCAAGCGCGAGGAGGCGCTGACCGACGCCAAGGCGGACCCGACCGTGGCGGCGATCCTGGCGCGCTTCCCAGGCGCCAAGATCATCGACGTGCGCCTGCCGACGACGCCGGAGGCCGCCGATGGCGATATAGACGTCGAGCCGCAGCCCGACCCGGGCATCGGCCTCGACAATGACGACGACGACCCGTTCTGAGACGAAAAGGACAAGACCATGAAGGATCTCCTCGGCCTTATGGGCAAGGCGAAGGAAATGCAGGCCAAGATGCAGGCCATGCAGGAAGAGATCGCCCTGCTCGAGATGACCGGCCAGTCCGGCGGCGGCCTGGTGACGGTGACGCTGACCGGCAAGTCCGAGATGAAGGCGCTGAAGATCGACCCGTCGCTGGTCAAGGAAGGCGAGGGCGAGATCATCGAGGACCTGATCGTCGCCGCCCACAACGACGCCAAGGCCAAGGTCGAGGCGGCGATGCAGGAAAAGACCAGGGCGCTGACCGCCGGCCTGCCGATCCCCCCCGGCATGAAGCTGCCGTTCTGAGAAAAGAGCGAGTAGTGAGTAGCGAATAGGGGAAGCCTGACGCCGGCAGTGCGTCGCCAAAACTACTCGCTACTCGCTACTCGCTACTCGCTCCTTAGAACCGCGTCACCACGCTGATCCCCAGCCCCTCGAACCGGTCCATCGCCATCAGCGCCGCCGGCGCTTCGTCGAGGCTGATGTGCTTGCCGACGAGCAGCTGCGGCGCGAGCTTGCCGGCCTCGATCATCTCAATCATCGCCTCGTAGCGGAAAGCCTGCATGCCGTGGCTGCCGAGGATTTCGAGTTCGTGGGCGATCACCTTGCCCATCGGGATCTTGGGATCGGCGTGCTCCCCGAGCATCAGCCCGACCTGGACGTGGCGGCCGCGGCGGCGCAGGTTGGCGATGGAGTTGTAGCAGGTCGCGGGGTGGCCGAGCGCGTCGAGCGACAGATGCGCGCCGCCGCCTGACAGCTCCCGCACCGTGCCGACGACGTCCTGCTCGCGCGATGCGTTGACGGTCGCGACCGCCCCCATCTTGCGCGCGAAATCGAGCTTGTCGTCGGAGAGGTCGATGGCGATGACGTTGGCGCCGGCGGCCGCTGCGATCATGATCGCCGACAGCCCGACGCCGCCGCAGCCGTGCACGGCGACCCATTCGCCGGGCTTGATCCGGCCCTGGTCGATGACCGCCCGGAACGAGGTGACGAAGCGGCAGCCGAGGCTGGCGGCGGTGACGAAGTCCATGCTGTCGGGCAGCCGCACCAGATTGGTGTCGGCGAAGTCGACGGCGACATACTCCGCGAATGAGCCCCAGGCGGTGAAGCCTGGCTGGAACTGGTGCTCGCAGACCTGATGGTTGCCCGATGTGCATTCGAAGCAGCGGCCGCAGCCGCCGACGAAGGGAACGGTGACGCGGTCGCCGGCTTTCCAGCGCGTGACCAGCGCGCCGGTGGCGACGACGACGCCGGCAAGCTCATGCCCCGGCACATGCGGCAAGGTCACGTCGGGGTCATGTCCCATCCAGCCGTGCCAGTCGCTGCGGCATAGGCCCGTGGCTTCCACCTTGATGACCACGCCACCCGGCGCGGGCGTCGGATCCGCCACCCTCTGCACCGTGGGAGCCTGGCCGAACTGCTCGAAGAGCACTGCTTTCATGGCGGTCTTTTCCTGGACAGGAGCGCCGCCCCAGCGGCCTCGCCGGTGATCCTAGACGATCGAAGAGGGGCTTCGCGACCCCCACCTGATCGCCCAATCGGCGTTCGGCCATCTTTTTGCCCGAAAATAGAGGATTGTAGCCTCATTCCGGGGTTCGTGGCGGGCTTTGGAGAGGGGCGCTTTTGATCGCCATGAGAGGGAAGATGCCGATTTTCGTCGGCGTCGCCGCAGCCCTGTTCGTCATATCCGGTTGCACCACCAGCAAGTTGACGGATGGGCTCACCACCAGCTCGGTCAGGTCCTATGGCTACAGCGCCAGGGACAAGGAATGCCTGGCCCGGGCCATGTTCTTCGAATCCAACCGATCCAGCCGCGATGGCATGATCGCCGTGGGCTCGGTCGTCATGAACCGGCTGAAGTCGGGCGACTATGGCGACACGGTGTGCGGCGTTGTCGGCCAGAAGAACCAGTTCGCGCCCGGCGTTTTGTCCAAGCCGATGAATTCCAATGCGCTGCCCGACGTGCAGGCCGCCGCCGATGCGGTGCTCAAGGGCGAGCGCCATCCCAAGGTCACGCCCAACGTCATGTTCTTCCACACCGCCGGGCTGAAGTTCCCCTACAAGAACATGTTCTACACGACGGTCGCCGGTGGTAACGCCTTCTACGAGAAGCGCAGCCGCAACCGGCCGCGCCTTCCGGCCGAGCCGGAGACGGTGGTGGCCTCGGCCGCGCAGCAGGCGCTGCCCGGAATGGACGACAACGGGCCCGTCACCGTGGCCTCGGCCGGGACCGACGCGTCATTGGCAAGTGCGATGTCCTTCCAGGCGAGCCCGCAGCAGGCCGACGCGATCGGCGCGCTGATCGCCAGCCAGGACCGGCCGATAGAGTGAGCGAATAGGGAATAGTGAGTAGTGAGTAGAAGAGCCGGGCCTTGCCCGATGCTTCCATCACCAATCGCTGGCCGCTTTGGCGGCGAGTAGGGAGCGGGGCGAGGGTTTCCCCTCAACTATTCACTACTCACTGTTCCCTACTCGCTCTATACCCCTCGCATGTCCAAGCGAATCGCCGGTCCCGAGATCGAACGCCTGATCCAGCTTCTGGCCAAGGTGCCGGGGCTGGGGCCGCGTTCGGCCCGCCGCGCCGCGCTTCACCTGATCAAGAAGAAGGAGCAGCTGCTCGCGCCGCTGGCGGCCGCCATGGGCGAGGCGGTCGACAAGGTCCGCGTCTGCTCGACCTGCGGCAATGTCGATACCTCCGACCCCTGCATGATCTGCACCGATCCGCGGCGCGACCCGGCCACGATCATCGTGGTCGAGGACGTGTCCGACCTCTGGGCGCTGGAGCGGGCAGGCGCCATGAACGCGCGCTTCCATGTGCTCGGCGGCACGCTGTCGCCGCTCGACGGTGTCGGGCCGGACCAGCTCACCATCAAGCAGCTCGTCACCCGCGTGGCCGAGGGCGGGGTGAGCGAGATCATCCTCGCCGTCAACGCCACCGTCGAGGGCCAGACGACGGCGCATTACCTGACCGACCAGCTCTCCGGCTTCGACGTCAAGGTGACGCGGCTGGCGCATGGCGTGCCGGTGGGCGGCGAGCTCGACTATCTCGACGAAGGAACGCTTGCCGCGGCGCTCAAGTCGCGGACCGCCTTTTGACTCAATTGCGGTGAAGGAAGCTGCATGAGCAAAGTTTCTGAATCGTCGCAGCTCCGTCCCACCCCCCTCTGGCCTGCCGGCCATCTCCCCCGCAAGGGGGGAGATCAGCAGTGTGAAGCTCAGCGCTCATCCTGTGACGTTGGTGATTGGCGCAGACGGTGGCGACAGCTGATCTCCCCCCTTGCGGGGGAGATGGCCGGCAGGCCAGAGGGGGGTGCGAAGAAACGCAACCTTTCGATGCTGGCAGCATTGTTTGCAGTGGCCTTCGCCGCGCTCTTGCCGGCCACCCCCGCCTCTTCCGCGCCCATCGACGGCCAGTTCCAGGACTGGCTTGCCAACGATCTCTGGCCGGAAGCCAAGGCCAGGGGCATCTCCAGGGCGACCTTCGATGCGGCGTTCCAGGGCGTTTCGCCCAATCTCAAGCTGCCCGACCTGGTGCTCCCCGGCCAGAAGCCGAAGACGCCGAAGATGCAGCACCAGGCCGAGTTCGGCTCGCCGGGCAGCTATTTCGCCGAGAAGACCATCGGCGCCGTCACCGCGGGCGGCCGCAGCCGCGCCGGCGCCAATGCCAGGACGCTTGCCGCGATCGAGAAGCGCTACGGCGTGCCGGGCGGCGTGGTGCTCGCCATCTGGGGCCGCGAATCCGGCTTCGGTGCCGCCAGGATGCCCTACGACGCCTTCGAGGTGCTGGGCACCAAGGCGTTCCTCGCCACCCGCAAGGAGATGTTCCGCAAGGAGCTTCTGGCTGGCCTCGAGATGCTCGACCGCGGCCTCGTCAGCCGCGACGCCATGCGCTCGTCCTGGGCCGGCGCGCTCGGCCAGCCGCAGTTCCTGCCGACCTCGTTCCTCAAGCATGCGGTCGATTTCGACGGCGACGGCCGTGCCGACATCTGGAATTCCACGCCCGACACGCTGGCCTCGATCGCCAACTATCTCGTCGGCTATGGCTGGGCGAAAGGGCGCGACTGGGGCTTCGAGGTGTCGGTGCCCGACAGCGTCACCTGCGCACTGGAAGGTCCCGACCAGGGCAGGAAGATATCGGACTGGGCGGCGATGGGCATCAGCCGCATCGGCGGCAAGCCGTTTCCACCAGGCGAAGCCCGCGCCGAGGGCTTCCTGATGATGCCGGCGGGCCGCAACGGCCCGGCCTTCATCGTCACGCCGAATTTCTACGTGCTCAAGCAATACAACGAGAGCGATCTCTATGCGCTCTTCATCGGCCACGGCGCCGACCGCATCTCCGGTGGCGACAGGCGCTTTTCCGGCGGCTGGGGCAAGGTCGACGGGCTCTACCGTTCCGATATCGCCGCCTTGCAGCGCGCCCTGGAGAAGCTCGGCTACGACGTCGGCGGCGCCGACGGGCTGCCGGGCTTCAAGACGCGCCGCTCGATCGGCGACTGGCAGGCCAGGAACGGCGGCGCCGCCACCTGCTTCCCCGACAGGGCGACCGTCGAGGCGTTGCGATAGGCGGCTCTTCCTTCTCCCCGTTCACGGGGAGAAGGTGGCCCGAAGGGCCGGATGAGGGGCGGCGCTGACTTCCGAACTCAGCGCTGCCCCTCACCCTGCTGCGCTCGCAAGCTCGCTCCGCTTCCCTCTCTCCGTAAACGGGGCGAGGGAGAACACGGCTACGCCGCCCCCTTCATCTCCCGGTGCACCTCGGTCAGAATCTCGTAGGAGCGCTTGCGCGCCTCGTGGTCGAAGACCTGCGAGGTGACCATGAGTTCGTCGGCGCCGGTGCGGGCGATGAAGGCTTCGAGGCCGCTCCTCACCGTATCCCGCGAGCCGACGATGGCGCAGGACAGCGTCTGCGCCAGCATCTGCCGCGCGACCGGGTCGAGGTCGCGCTCGTAGCCCTCGACGGGCGCCGGCAGCCTGCCGGGCCGGCCGCCGCGCAGGTTGACGAAGGCCTGCTGGACCGAGGTGAAGAGGAGCTTCGCCTCGTGGTCGGTCTCGGCTGCGACGATGTTTACGCCGAGCATGGCATGCGGCCTGGCGAGCCGCTCCGAGGGCTGGAAACGCGTGCGGTAGATGTCCAGCGCGCGGTCGAGTTCGGCCGGCGCGAAATGCGATGCGAAGGCGTAAGGCAGTCCGAGCATGGCGGCGAGCTGGGCGCCGTAGAGGCTGGAACCCAGCACCCAGACCTCGACCTCTTCGCCCTCGCCGGGCACGGCGCGCAGCCGCCGTTCCGGCGTCGCCGGCTCGAAATAGCCCATCAGCTCGACCACGTCCTGCGGGAAGTTGTCGACGCTGGCTTCGAGGTTGCGCCTCAGCGCACGCGCGGTCAGCATGTCGGTGCCGGGCGCCCGGCCGATGCCGAGATCGATGCGGCCCGGGTGCAGGGCGGCGAGCGTGCCGAACTGCTCGGCGATCACCAGCGGTGCGTGGTTGGGCAGCATGATGCCGCCGGCGCCGACGCGGATGGTGCTGGTACCGGCCGCGACATGGGCGATCACCACGGAGGTGGCGGCGCTGGCGATGCCCGGCATGTTGTGGTGCTCGGCCAGCCAGTAGCGATGGAAGCCGAGCCTTTCGGCGTGCTGGGCGAGATCGAGCGTGTTCCTGAGCGACTGGGCGGCGGTGCTGCCCTCGGTCACGGGCGAAAGGTCGAGCACGGAAAGGGTGGTCATGAAACGGCTCCGGCGGGATGAGTCCCGCCGGATATAGGGACGCGCCCGCGGCAAACAAACCCGCGGGCGTGAGCCAAGCCTTGGTCCAGCGGGCGCCTCAGGCGGCCGGGGCGGCGGGCTCGGCCGGCGTCGCCGCGGCGATCTCCTTGCGCACCAGCGGCGCCACCCTGGTGCCGTAGAGTTCGATCGCCTTCATGATCTTGGCGTGCGGCATGGTCCCGATCGCCATCTGCAGCAGGAAGCGGTCGTTCCTGAACAGCTTGTGCTGGGCGACGATCTTCTCGGCCACCACTTCCGGATTGCCGACGAACAGCGCCCCCCTGAGCCCACGCGCCTGGTCGAAATGCGCCCGGCTGGTCGGGCCCCAGCCGCGTTCGCGGCCGATGCGGTTCATCACTTCGGCCTGCGGCAGGTAGAAATCGTCGGCCGCCTGTTCCGTGGTCTCTGCGACGAAGCCGTGGACGTTGATGCTGGTGGCGAGCTTGGCCGGATCCTGGCCGCCGCGGCGCGCGGCCTCGCGATAGAGGTCGAACAGCGGCGCGAAGCGCGCCGGCTCGCCGCCGATGATGGCGAGCGCCAGCGGCAGGCCGAGCACGCCGGCGCGCGCCGCCGACTGCGGCGTGCCGCCGATGGCGATCCAGACCGGCAATTTCTCCTGGTAGGGGCGGGGATAGACGCCGCGGTCGTTGATCGGGGCCCTGTGGGTGCCGGACCAGGTGACGCGTTCGCTGTCGCGGAGCGCGAGCAGCAGGTCGAGCTTCTCGGCGAAGAGTTCGTCATAGTCGTCGAGATTGTAGCCGAACAGCGGGAAGGATTCGATGAACGATCCGCGCCCGGCCATGATCTCGGCGCGCCCGCCCGAAAGCAGGTCGAGCGTGGCGAACTGCTGGAAGATGCGCACTGGATCGTCGGAGGAAAGCACGGTCACGGCACTTGTGAGCCTGATCTTGCTGGTCCGCTCCGCGGCGGCTGCAAGGGCGACGACCGGCGCAGATGCGGCGTAGTCGGGGCGATGGTGCTCGCCCAGCCCGAAGACGTCGAGGCCGACCTGGTCGGCCAACTCGATCTCCTCGATCAGGTTGCGCAGCCGCTGGTGCGGTCCGATGGCACCGGGACCGGCTTCGGGGCTGACGTCGGCAAAGGTGTAGAGGCCAAGTTCCATATGTGCATCCTCGGGTTGCCTTTGCGCCTAGAGCTAGCTATTGCAGCGCGTGCCTGCCAGTCTCCAGCCAGTGAACAATCCCCGGCGATTGTCGAACAGTGGTGGCGTTTCCCTGCTGCAACACGCGTGGAAATCATGGCTGGCATGCGGAATTCGCGCTTGAACTTGCGCTCTCGCTGCGTATGTAGGCGACGTCACTTGACTTCAGGGAAATGACTCTTGGCAATTTACAGGGAAAAGAACTTCGCCGAGCGGCGTGATGCCGCCGGCGTGGCGAAGAAGGCACTACTCGAAAAATTCAAGGCCCGCCCGGCAGCAGACGATCCGGCAGTGATCGCCCGCCAGGAAGAGCGCAAGCGCATCCTCGATGCGCGCGCCATCCGCGAGGCCGAAAAGGAAAAGCTCCGTCAGGAACGCCTGGCGCGCGAAGCGGCCGAGAAGGCCGAGCGCGAAGCCAGGGCCGAGGCCGAGCGCCTGGCCGCCGAAGCGGCCGCCCAGGCGGAAGCCAAGGCACGCGAGGCCGAGGAGGCCGACCGTATCAGCCGCCTGCTGTCCGACGAGGCCGAGCGCAAGGCCAAGCGTGACGCACGCTACGCGGCGCGCAAGGCGCGCGGCAAGCGAATGCCGCCTTCGGCCAACTACGGCTGATCGCCTAGAAGGTATTCACAGATCGAAAAGCCCGCCTCCGGAGACGCCAAGCTCCGGTGGTGGGTTTTTGTGCGCGCGTTCGCAATGGACGCCATCGGCTTGGTGTATCGCGGCCCGCCGCATGGAGCAGGCCGCGACGACGTTTCAGGATGTTCAGGCGACCAGCTTGAGGCCGACGATGCCCGATACGATCAGGCCGATACAGGCAAGGCGGAGTGCCGTGGCAGGCTCGCCAAGCAGCCAGATGCCGAGCAATGCCGTGCCCACCGTGCCGATGCCGGTCCAGATCGCATAGGCCGTGCCGACAGGCAGGGTCTTCAGCGCCAGGCCGAGCAGGCCGAGACTGATGATCATCGAAACGACGGTGAGCACGGTCGGCATCGGTCGGGTGAAGCCTTCGGTGTATTTGAGCCCGATTGCCCAGCCGATTTCAAACAGGCCAGCGAAAAACAGATAGGTCCATGCCATGGAACGCTCCAGCGAGTTGGCGGGTCGTCCCGGCCGGTCTTGAGGGGGGAGGCGCAAGGTCGTCCTTGCGCCCGGAAAGATAGAGATTTCCGAGGGTTGATTCAACAGCGCCGGCTGGCATGCCGGGCATACCAGCTATGCGGTTTTACTTGTCCTTGAGCTTGGTCGCCTGCACCGGAGGCGCCTTGAAGACTGGCGCGGGGGCCGGCTTCTTGGCGTCCTTCTTGGGCTTGCGAGGCTCCTTGCCCGCCTTCATCGCACCTTTGGCCATGATTCGATCCTCCCTGTACTGGAGCCAGAGTGAAACGCGAACTTGCCGAACTGGCAAGAGGCAGCAGCGGGCAGGCGAAAAGGGCTTGAGGGCGTGGCCGTGGCCGCTACATTCGTTCCGCAGGCGGCCGGCCGGCGGCCTGGCCGAGATGTTCAGGGAGGTGAGCATGAAGATCCGGGGCGGGTGCCACTGCGGCGCCATCACCTACGAGGCGGATGTCGATCCGGAGAAGACGTCCATCTGCCATTGCACCGATTGCCAGAAGCTCACCGGCACGGCCTTCCGCGTCACCGTGGCGGTTCCCGAAGACAAGATCGCGTTCACCGGCATGCCGAAGGTCTACGTGAAGACCAGCGAGAGCGGCAACAAGCGCGCGCAGGGGTTCTGCCCCGAATGCGGCTCGCATCTGTTCGCGACCTCGGTGGACGAGGGGCCGAAGGTCTACGGCCTCAGGACCGGCACCTCCGACCAGCGCGATCAGCTCGTGCCGCGCCGGCAGGTCTGGCATCGCTCGGCGCTGCACTGGCTGCCCGAGTTCGAGGGCATGGAAACGATCGAAAAGCAGAGCTGACCACGAAGCTCGGCCTGCCTGCGCGCCTCAGTCGTTCTCCTCGACGACGCGCAGCCTGAGCTGGCCTGTCTTGGAGTCGGCCGCCCGGGCATTCTGGGGCCGGGGCGCCTCGTCGGTCTCGCCAGCGGCGTGGCCGGTGCCGAACTCGAGCGCCTCGATCTTCTGGCCGCGCCTGGTGACCTTGGACGTCGACACCAGGATGTCGTCGATGTCCTTGGATGCCTGGCCGAAATGGTTCTGCAGCTTGCGCACGCGTTCGTCGACGCGGCCGACATCCTCCATCAGCCGGATCACCTCGCCCTGGATCAGGTGCGCCTGCTCGCGCATGCGGGCGTCCTTGAGGATCGCCTGGATCACCTGGATCGACAGCATCAGGAGCGACGGCGAGACGATGACGACGCGGGCGCGGTGGGCACGCTGGACGATGGCCTCGAAGTTCTCGTGGATCTCGGCGAAGACCGATTCCGACGGCACGAACATGAAGGCCGTGTCCTGCGTCTCGCCGGCAAGCAGGTATTTGTCGGAAATGTCGCGGATATGCACCTCGATGTCCCGGCGGAAGGCCTGGGCGGCGAGCTTCTGGGCGTCGGTGCCCTCGGCGGCGCGGATGGCGTTCCATGCCTCGAGCGGGAATTTTGCGTCGATGGCAAGCGACGGCGCGTCGTTGGGCATGCGGATCAGGCAGTCCGGCCGGCTGCCGTTGGAAAGCGTCGCCTGGAACTCGTAGGCGCCGTGCGGCAGGCCGTCGGCGACGATCGCTTCCATGCGCGACTGGCCGAAGGCGCCGCGCGTCTGCTTGTTGGAGAGGATCGCCTGCAACTGCACCACCTGGCCGGCCAGCGACTGGATGTTGCCCTGGGCCGTGTCGATGACGGCCAGTCGTTCCTGCAGCCTGGCGAGGCTTTCGTGCGTCGACCTGGTCTGCTCTGCCATGGTCTGGCCGATGCGGCCGGTCATGGCGTCGAGCCGCTGGCTGAGCGACTGCGTCAGCTCCGCCTGGCGCGAGCCGAAGATCTCGGCCACCGTGCCGAGCCTGCCCTGCATCTCGGCCTGGGCCTGCAATATGCCGGCCATGCGGGCCTCGGCGTCGCGGGCATGGTCGGCCGCTTCCGCGGCGGCCAGCGAACGCGCCCTGGCCGAGCGCCACAGCGCCACGACCAGCGCCACCAGCAGGGCGAGGAAGAGCGCCGCCGCCAGCGCCAGCACCTGGCCGAGGGTGACGGTGGTCGCGCCGAGCTGGGCGACCGGTTCGGAAAGAATCGAGGAAACAGGGCTCATCGGTCGCACCATAGCCGATTCGCGGCCTGATGTTAGATCAAAACGGGAACATCCGGACGTGGATGCTGTTGACGCTTTCCGCCGGACATCCTAGGTGAGGCGCATGACGATCAAGCCGCTCATCATCCTTCCCGATCCGCTGCTGCGCGAGGTTTCCAAGCCTGTCGAGCGCATCGACGACGCCACGCGCAAGTTCGCGCGCGACATGCTCGACACCATGTATGACGCGCCCGGCATCGGCCTGGCCGCCATCCAGGTCGGCGAACCGCTGCGCATGCTGGTGATCGACCTCGCCAAGGAAGGCGAGGAGCCGGCGCCGCGCGTCGTCATCAACCCTGAGGTTCTGGCGCGCAGCGACGAGCGCTCGGTCTACGAGGAAGGCTGCCTGTCGATCCCCGACTACTACGCCGAGGTCGAGCGTCCGGCCAAGGTTCGGGTGAAATATCTCGATGAGCACGGCAAGGAGCAGGAGGTCGAGGCCGACGGCCTGCTCGCCACATGCCTGCAGCACGAGATCGACCACCTCGATGGCGTGCTGTTCATCGACTACATCTCCAAGCTCAAGCGCGACATGGTCATGCGCAAGTTCAAGAAGCTCGCCAAGGACCGCCCGCCGGCCCGCATGGTGGGGTGAATTTTCACCCGTTTTGCGCGCAACACCGGGATTTGATATCATTGATATCAAACGATGGAGGCGCCCATGGGTGACCTGCTGATCAGGAATATTCCGGAAGCCGTGAAGCGCGAGATCGCCGAGGCCGCGAAAGCGCGCGGCCAGAGTCGCTCGGACAAGGCTGTCGACCTGCTGCAAAAGGGCTTGCTGGCAGAGCGGAGCGACGATTCCGCGCCAAAAGGTTCGGCGTGGGAGACGTTGCGCGCTGTCTTCGAGAGCGAAGGAGCGATCGGCGATGAGTTCGCCGAGGTGATGGAAGAAATCGAGGCGCAGAGAAAGCGTGACTTCGGAAGGCCGGTCAGTTTCGGGCTCGAGGCCGACGATAAGAAATGATCGTCCTCGATACCAACGTCATCTCGGAAGCCGACAAGCCGAGCCCCAATGCCGCGTTGATGCAGTGGCTCGACCGCCAGCAGGCACATGACCTGTATCTCTGTGGGCCGGTCATCATGGAACTCGCCTTTGGCGCGGAACGACACCGCATACGCAGCGGGTCGGACAAGTACACGAGGATACTTGTCCGTCTGGAGGGGCAGTTTCACGGTCGGATCTTTGAATTCGATGGGCAGGCGCCCATGGTGACGGGCAAGATCAGGGCTCAGCGCGAGGCGACCGGCCGTGCCATCAGCGTCCAGGACGCCATGATCGTCGCCATCTGCATCGTCCACGGTGCAAGGCTCGCGACCCGCAACGTCCGCGACTTCGACGGGCTTGACCTCGGGCTCGTAAACCCGTTTGAAGCAAGCGCCTGAACGGTCGGCCGTCGCCGCCGGGGCAGATGGGATCGCCTTGTCCGCATGAGCCTTCGCGTCATCTTCATGGGCACGCCGGATTTTTCCGTGCCGACGCTGCGCGCCATAGCCGAGGCCGGCCATGAGGTCGTGGCCGTATACTCGCAGCCGCCGCGCGCGGCCGGCCGGCGCGGGCTGGAGCTGACGCCGACGCCCGTGCACTGGGAGGCCGAGCGGCTCGGCATCGAGGTGCGCACGCCGCTGTCGCTGAAAGGCGAGGCGGAGCAGGCGGCCTTCCGCGCGCTGAACGCCGATGTCGCGGTCGTCGTCGCCTACGGCCTGCTGTTGCCGAAGCCGATTCTCGAGGGCACCCAGCTCGGCTGCTACAACGGCCACGCCTCGCTGCTGCCGCGCTGGCGGGGGGCGGCCCCCATCCAGCGCGCCATCATGGCCGGCGACCGGGAAACCGGCATGATGGTCATGCGCATGGACGAAGGCCTGGACACCGGACCCGTCGCCCGACTTGAAAAAGTCGCGATTGCACCCGAAATGACGGCGGGCGAGCTGCACGACCGTCTCATGGCGGTCGGGGCCTCCCTGATTGTGGAGGCGCTGGCCGCGCTCGAGGCGGGAACGCTGGCGGTGGTGCCGCAGCCCGGCGAAGGCGTCACCTACGCCAAGAAGATCGACAAGGCCGAGGCCAGGATCGATTGGAACTTGCCGGCGACGGCAGTCGACAGCATTATCCGCGGCCTGTCGCCGTTTCCCGGCGCGTGGTGCGAATACGAAATCGGCGGAAGGCAGGAGCGTCTCAAGGTTTTGCGCTCGCGCCTGGCCGCTGGACAGGGAGAGCCGGGAACGGTTCTCGACGACCGGTTGGAGATTGCTTGCGGCGAGGGTGCCGTCAGGCTGGTCGAGGTGCAGAAGGCGGGAGGAAAACCCGTCACCGCGGATGAATTTCTGCGCGGTGCCAAGATCGAAAAAGGAATGAAGTTGTCATGAGCATGATGTCGATCCGCGCGGCGACGCCGCGTGACCGTGAGGCGATCAGCCTCGTCGAGGAGCACGCCTTCGGCCAGAAGGCCGAGGCCGGACTGGTGGACGCGCTGGTCGCCGACGGCGACGCCGTCGTCGAGCTGGTGGCTGAGGAAGACGGCCAGGTGGTCGGCCATGTGCTGTTCTCGCGCCTCTATGTGCAGAACGGCGGCAGGACCTTCCCGGCGGTGGCGCTGGCGCCGCTGGCCGTCGAGCCCGATTTCCACCGCACCGGCATCGGCGGCGCGCTGGTGCGCGAGGCCCATATCCGGCTCAGGGACGCCGGTGAGAAGCTCGCCGTTGTTCTGGGCGAGCCGGCCTACTACGGCCGCTTCGGCTATACCCACGAGCGTGCCGCCGGCTTCGAGAGCGACTACCAGTGCGAGGCGCTGCAGGCGCTGGCCTGGAGCGACGAGGCGCCGGCGACCGGCAAGCTCGTCTACGCTTCGGCCTTCGGAACGGCGCTGGCCGCCTGAAGCAGTCCGCATGCCACGATACCGCCTCGACATCGAATATGACGGCCGCGCCTATGCCGGATGGCAGCGGCAGGCCGGCAATCATTCCATCCAGGCGGCCATCGAGCAGGCGGTGGCGAAGTTCTCGGGCGACGAGATATCGCTGCGCGGCGCCGGCCGCACCGATGCCGGCGTGCACGCCACCGCCCAGGTGGCGCATGCCGACCTGACCCGCGAATGGCCCGACGACACTGTCCGCGACGCCGTCAACGCCCACCTCCAGCAGGCAGGCGAGACGGTCGCCATCCTGGCCGCGCGGCGGGTGGACGAGACCTTCGACGCCCGTTTCTCGGCGACGGGGCGCCACTACATCTACCGCATCCTCAACCGTCGGGCCCCGGCAGCGCTGGAGCGCGGCCAGGTCTGGTGGGTGCCCAAGCGCCTCGACCACGATGCGATGGCGGAGGCCGCCAAGGTTCTGCTCGGCCGGCACGACTTCACCACCTTCCGCTCGGCCCAGTGCCAGGCCAACAGCCCGCTTCGGACGCTCGACCGGCTCGATGTGACGCGCTCGGGCGACACGATCGAGATCGGCGCCTCGGCTCGCTCGTTCCTGCACAATCAGGTGCGCTCCATGGTGGGCAGCCTCAAGCGCGTCGGCGAGGGCGCCTGGACGGCCGCCGACCTCAGGGCCGCGCTCGACGCCCGCGACCGCTCCGCCTGCGGCCAGGTGGCGCCGCCGGACGGGCTGTTCCTCACCGGCGTCGACTATTAGCCCCGACCACACTCAATCGTAGAGCGGCCTGGCGCCGTGCTTGGGCGCCGGCCATTCCTGGGTGATGCCCGGCTGCACCGGCCGCTCGAGATAGGTCGACAGCACCACGTAGCTGCGCGTCGAGGTCACGCCAGGCGTGTCGTAGAGACGGGCGAGCAGCCCTTCGAGGGCGCGCGTGTCCTCGGTGCGCACCTTGAGCAGCATGCAGGTGTCGCCGGCAACGGTGTGGATCTCCTCGACCTCCGGAAAGGCCGAAACCGCCATCAGCTCCGGGGTCTTGCCCCAGCCCCTGGTGTCGACATGGACGAAGGCGAGCAGCGGCTTGCCGATGGCCTTGGGGTCCGCCATCGCCACCGTCTGGCGGATGGCCCCCGACCGGCGCATGCGCTTGACCCGCTCGTGCGCCGCCGGCGCCGAAAGGCCCGCCTTCTCGCCCAGCTCGGCGTAGGAGACGGTCGCATCCTCTACCAGCACGCCTAACAGCCTTCGGTCCGCGGCGTCGACCGCGCGCTCCGGAAGCTTGCTCGGCCGAATGCCGTCTGTTTCTTCATCCATGCGGAATTTCCCCGTTGATGCTGAACATCATTCGGCGAATATGCGCTCATGTCGAACCTCGATCAATCCCTCCCTGTCGTTGCCGAACCGCTCGCCCGCATACCCCGGACAGCCTATCTCCTGACGGCCTGCGTCGCCGTCATCGGCTCCAACTCGCTCGTCCTCGGGCCGATCGCGCCGGAAGTGGCGAACGGCTTCGGCACGTCGGTGGCGCTCGTCATGGCCGCGTCCTCGGCCTTCGGCCTCGGCACGGCGGCGAGCGCCCTGTTCCTCGCCCGCTACATCGACCGCCTCGGCGCGAGGCGCATGCTGCAGCGCGCCTTGGCATTGCTTGCCCTGGCGCTCGGCGCGAGCGCGCTGGCGCCCGCCATCCCGATGCTGATCGCAGCGCAGCTTTTGGCCGGCGTCGCCGCCGGCATCGCTTTGCCGGCGATCTATTCCAGCGCCGCGGCGATCGCGCCGCGCGGCCGCGAAAGCGGCACCATTGGCGTCGTGCTGACCGGCTGGACCCTCTCGATGGTCGCCGGCGTGTCGCTGTCGGCGGTGCTTGCCGATCTTGTCCACTGGCGGGCGGTTTTCGGCGTCGTCGCGATGCTGGCCGCGACCGCGGCGGCCAGCCTGTCCACGATTTCGCTGGCGGACAGGCCGAGCGGCACTGCCGCGCCGGCGCCGCTCCAGGCCCTGAGCACGCCGGGCATCGTGCCGCTGCTCATTGCCTGCGGCGCCTTCATGACGGCGTTCTACGGCGTCTACGGCTACCTGGGCGACCACCTGCACCAGGGGCTCGGCCGCCCGGTCAGCGCCAACGGCCTGGCGGCGGTGTCCTACGGCATCGGCTTCGGCGCGGCAGCACTGCTCGACGGCATCGTCGACCGGCTGGGCGCCCGGCGGGTGATGCCGTTCGCCTATCTCGCGGTCGCTGCCGTCTATGTGCTTCTCGCGGCAATCGCCGGCAGCTTCGCCGCGCTGGTCGCCGCCATGGCGCTTTGGGGGCTGGCCAACCATTTCGGGCTCAACGTTCTGGTGATGCGGCTGTCGGCGCTCGACCCGGCCCGGCGCGGCACGATCATGGGGCTGAACAGCGCCGTCACCTACCTGGCCGTTTTCGTCGGCACCACGGCCTTCGGTCCGCTCTATGCGAGCTTCGGCTTCACCGTTTCGGCCCTGGCGGCGGCCGGGCTGATGCTGGTGGCGGCGGCCGCCGCCTGCTGGCGCTAAGGAGGCGTGGGCGCGGCGATGCCGAGCGCCGCCTGCAGCGTCAGAAGCACGAGCAGCGACACCACGAACATGCCGGCAAAAACCGCGGAGCCGACGGCGGCTCCCTTGCCGATCGCGGCATTGGTCATCCGCCAGCTGAACACCATCGACAGGCCGAACAGCAGCAGCGCCAGCGGCGTTGTGAGGCTTTCCGCCGACGGAAGCAGCATCCGCAGCAGCGCGGCGGGCAGCATCAGCCAGGCGATGATCGCCGAGGTCCAGTTGCTGGCGACCACATAGTGCACGAAGCGATCGCCGACGCCGGCGCGCCGCGCCACCAGCGCGAAGGCGACGAGCGGCAGTATCCAGGCGCCGAGATCGATCATCGCCAGACGCACGATGACGCCGAAGCGACCGGCAAAGGCCGCCGACTGCACGGCGATCTCGTCGGACACGCCGACCCAGCCGACGACGAGGGCCGGGGCAGCGATGAGGATGGCGAAGAAGGAATTCCAGAATCCGTCGGCGCTGAGGTCGAGCAGGCGCAGCCCGTCGGCCTTGCCCAGCATCAGCCGCCAGGCCCCCGACAGATAACGCTGGATGTCTTCGGTCGGCAGCATGGTCGAAAAACTATCCGAACCAGTCCTCGAGGAAACGCTGGTAGACCTGTGTCAGCGCCTCGAGTTCGGCAAGCGGCACGCGCTCGTCGACCATGTGCATGGTCTTGCCGACGAGCCCGAACTCCACCACCGGGCAGTAGTCCTTGATGAAACGCGCATCCGACGTGCCGCCGGTCGTCGAGAGCTTCGGCTTGCGCCCGGTCACCGCCTCGATCGAACCGGCCAGCGCCTCGATCAGCTTGTCGTTGCGGGTGAGGAAGACATGGCTCGGCGTGTCGCGCCAGGCGATGTCGAAGTCGATCGGCTCCTTGCGGCCCTTGCGGTACTTCTTGCGGCCGCTCGCCTTGTCCAGCCGGTTATGGATCTCGGCCTGCAGCGTCTCCGCCGTCCAGGTGTCGTTGAAGCGGATGTTGAAGACCGCCGTCGCCCTGGCCGGAATGACGTTGGTCGCCGGATTGCCGACGTCGAAGGTCGTCACTTCGAGGTTCGACGGCTGGAAGTCCCTGGTGCCCTTGTCGAAGGCGGGTGCGAGCAGCGCGTCGACCAGCGTCATCAGCCCGCGCACCGGGTTGTCGGCGAGATGCGGATAGGCGGCGTGGCCCTGGCGGCCGTTGACGGTGACGGTGGCCGAGAGCGAGCCGCGCCGGCCGATCTTGATCATGTCGCCGAGCTGGTCGGGATTGGTCGGCTCGCCGACCAGCGCAGCGTCCCACTTCTCGCCGCGTTCGGCGGCCCACTCCAGCAGCTTCTTCGTGCCGTTGATCGAGGGGCCTTCCTCGTCGCCGGTGATCACCAGCGAGATCGATCCCTTCGGGCCGCCCTTGGCCTCGACATGGCGGGCGACCGCCGCGACGAAGCAGGCGATGCCGCCCTTCATGTCGACGGCGCCGCGGCCGTACATCTCGCCCTTGTCGATCGCGGCCGAGAACGGCGGATGCGTCCACGCGGCCTCGTCGCCCACCGGCACCACGTCGGTATGGCCGGCGAACATCAGATGCGGGCCGTTGCCGGAGCGGCGGGCGTAGAGGTTCTCGACGTCGGGCGTGCCCTTTTCCGAGAAGGTCGGGCGGTCGACGGCGAAGCCGAGCGGTTTCAGCATGGCTTCGAGTGCGGTCAGCGCGCCGCCCTCGGCGGGCGTCACCGACGGGCAGCGGATCAGGGCGGCAAGGTTCTCGGCGGGGTGTGTCGGCAGCTTCATGGCGACAGCGATAATTGAATCGCCGGGTCCTGTCACGACGTTCGCTTGTTCCAGAGGCGCCGAGCTCGAGGGGCAGATCGCCGGCCGCACGCCGCGGCCGCCGTCTGTCAATTCGGCCTGGCGGATTCGATCAGCGTGATCTTCTGCCAGATCTTGCGCGACAGGTTGGAGCCGAGGTCCTCGATGTCGTTGACCGCGCTCGTCACCACCTCGTCCTGGATGGCCTGCGCGAACAGTGCTGCGAGCTTGCCCGTCACCGACAGCATCTCCGAGCAGTAGTCGAGATAGCGGGCGAGCTCGGCCGGATCCTCGATCCGCTGCGGCGAGTGCGGCGTCGGCGTGAACGTGCCCGAAAGCGCCGCCGGATCCTTGGTCAGCTGGTGCATGTCGATGACATGGATCAGCGAGCGCAGGCCGTGCAGCTCCTTGAAGATTTCCTGGCGCTTCAGCCGCTGCTCGACGCTGTTGAGGGCGATGAAGCCGACCCCGCCGAGGATCAGGGTGTTGAGCGTCGCCTCCACGCCCTGCACGAAGTCGAAGGCGCCGGTCGAGATGCGGTCGAAGGACAGGATCGAGCCGACGAAGACGAACATGCCGGCGCCCAGCGCAATCACCGACCAGGTGAGGATGCGCAGCCACCAGATCGGCCGCGCCAGCTTCTCGGCCGACATGGCGAGGTCGCGCGACATCGCCACCAGTTCGGAGGCGACGCCGGCGAGGCCGGAATTGGGAAAGCGGTCGCCGATGCGCGCCTTGAGCGACTGCGCCGTGGCTGCGATCTTTTCCGGGTCGAGTGTTCTGTAGGACATCGCACCGGACCCCGTCGGACTAGCGTTGCGCGTTGGTCTGGCTGCCGAACTGGTTCGGCCCGGGCGTGCCCGGGTAGAAGCAGAGCACCACGAAGGTGATGATCGAGACGATCGGGATGAACAGCGTGATCGCCAGAAGCCCGGGCTTGTCGAAATCGTGCAGGCGCTTGACGCTGAAGGCGACATGCGCCCACAGGAAGGCGAAGAAGGTCAGGCCGAACAGCAGCGACCACAGCTGTGCGGCCGAGCTTTCCGGGTGCACGCGCATGAACTGGTAGAGCGGGAACGACACCACCATCAGCATGAACAGGAAGCCGAGCACGTAGGCCGCCCGGCTGATGCGGCCGGAGAAGCGGAAGAACAGCCAGAAAAGCTGGGATGTGCCTACGCCGGTATTGTTGATTTGCGGACCCATGAGGGTCCGATACGCTACCGGTACCTTTTTATCAATTGAGTATGCTCAACTCTGCGGCGGTCGATCGCCGATTGGGTTTCCATGAGTTCTAGGATCAACGTGAATATTGATTACCGGCGCAACAATATTCGAATTGTTCACTTTGGCTGATGCACCCATTAGTCCGGTTATCATATTCGCTTGGCGCACCATGGACCCAAGCAGAAAGAGGTCAACAAGCTGCCCGATGCCCAGCAATCCAAGTGTTAGCAGCCATAAGATTCCTGTGCCCGGTCTTCCCACGTAAAACCTATGTAGACCGCAGAGCCCCACAAACCCGAGACACCATAAGAGAAATGCTACCATACCAGATTTCATAGAAAGCCCCCTCCCAAAGATCGAGGAGGGAGCGTATCTCAACAAAATTGGGTATACCAGAGCACAATTTCGCCTTGTTGTGCCGGCTATTCCGCCGGAGTTGCTTCAATCTCTGAGCAGCTCGTTGATCGAGGTCTTGGAACGGGTCTTGGCGTCGACGCGCTTGACGATGACGGCGCAGTAGAGGCTCGGGCCAGCATCGCCGTTCGGCAGCGGCTTGCCCGGCAGCGAACCGGCGACGACGACCGAGTTGGCCGGCACTTCGCCGTAGAACACCTCGCCGGTGGCGCGGTCGACGATCTTGGTCGACTGGCCGATGAACACGCCCATGCCGAGCACCGAGCCCTCCCGCACGATGCAGCCCTCGACGACCTCGGAACGCGCGCCGATGAAGCAGTTGTCCTCGATGATGGTCGGGCCGGCCTGCATCGGCTCCAGCACGCCGCCGATGCCGACGCCGCCGGACAGGTGCACGTTCTTGCCGATCTGGGCGCAGGAGCCGACCGAGGCCCAGGTGTCGACCATGGTGCCGGTGTCGACATAGGCGCCGACATTGACGAAGGACGGCATCAGCACCGCGCCCGGCGCGACGAAGGCCGAGCGGCGCACGATCGCCGAAGGCACGGCGCGGAAACCGGCCTTCTCGAAGTCGACCGAGCCCCAGCCGTCGAACTTGGACGGCACCTTGTCCCACCACGACGCGCCGCCGGGCGCGCCCGGGATCAGCTCCATCGGGTTGAGACGGAAGGAGAGCAGGACGGCTTTCTTGAGCCACTGGTTGACGTGCCACTTGCCGTCTTCCTGGCGCTCTGCGACGCGTGAAACGCCCTTGTCGAGCAGGTCGAGCGCGCTCTCGATGGCCTCGCGGACCTCGCCGCGCGTGGAGGTCGAAATGCCGTCGCGTTCCTCGAACGCCTTGTCGATTGTTTTCTCGAGGCTGGCGAGGTCGGGCTTCGACATGAACATCTCCGTTACGGGCCGTTAAGGTTAAGGCTTCTAAGCTGGCATTAAGTCGCGGCGGACCCTATTTCAGGCTTATCTGGGGGTCAATCGCGGTGACGCCGCGGAATGTCGCGGTCAACGGTATATTGGGACTGAGCAAACAATGAATCCGATGGAAAAGGCTGGCTGGACGCCGCTGCCCCACTCCGACGAGGACCTTGAACGGGCTAAGAGCGTGCCCGACACGCCGCAGACCCGCGCGTCGACCTACAGGCTCGCCTGGAACGACGAGGACTTCATGACCCAGCGCGAACTGCGCCCCGTGCGGCTGCAGCTCGAACTGCTCAAGCCCGAGATGATTCTCGCCGAGCGCGGCATCCGCTCGACCGTCATCCTGTTCGGCGGCGCCCGCATCCCCGAGCCGGGTGGCGAGGCCTGGGCGGCCAAGAACGAGACCCAGCGCAAGCATCTCGAGGCCAACAGCCGCTATTACGACGAGGCGCGCAAGTTCGCGCGCATCTGCTCGCAGCATTCGGCCGCGTCCTACTACCGCGAATTCGTCGTCGTGACCGGCGGCGGGCCCGGCGTCATGGAAGCCGGCAACCGCGGTGCCGACGACGTCGGCGCGCCCTCCATCGGCCTCAACATCGTGCTGCCGCACGAGCAGGCGCCGAACCCCTACGTGACGCCCGAGCTCTGCTTCAATTTCCACTACTTCGCCATCCGCAAGATGCACTTCGTCATGCGCGCCAAGGCGGTCGCGGTCTTCCCCGGCGGCTTCGGCACCATGGACGAGCTGTTCGAGACGCTGACGCTGATCCAGACAGGCCGCATGGAGCGCGTGCCGGTCATCCTGTTCGGCAAGTCATTCTGGCAGCGTGCGTTCGACCTCGACTTCCTGGCGGACCAGGGCACGATCACCCCCGGCGACCAGGACATCATCGACTACGTCGACACCGCCGACGAGGCCTGGGACATCATCAGCCGCTTCTATAGCCTTTGAACCGGACCCGATATTCCCTTCCAGCTTCTGGGGGCGATGCACCAGCGTCACCAGCACGAAGGAGATGATCATCAGCAGGTACCAGGCGCCGAGCTTCTGGATGGAAACCGGCGTCCAGCCCTCGTGCTGGCCGGGATAGATCCAGGCGCGCGACCAGGTGCCGATGTTCTCGGCGAACCAGATGAACAGGGCGACGAGTAGGAAACCCGCCAGCAGCGGCATGCGGTGGCGGCCGCGGAAGACGCGGTAATGGACCACCGTCCTGAGGTAGATGAGCGCGGTGGCGGCGAACAGGCCGTAGCGGATGTCGACCGTGAAGTGGTGGGCGAAGAAGTTGACGTAGATCGCAACACATAGGAGCAGCGTCGCCCAGAGCGGCGGATAGTGCGTGTAGCGTATGTCGAAGATGCGGCTGATGCGGGCGAGGTAGGAGCCGACGGCGGCGTACATGAAGCCGGAGAACAGCGGCACCCCGCCGACGCGGAAGAAGCTTTCTTCCGGATAGGTCCAGGAGCCGGCCGAGGTCTTGAAGATCTCCATCGCGGTGCCGACCAGATGGAAGATCAGGATCACCTTGGCTTCGGACGGCTTTTCCAGCTTGAACGCCAGCATCGCGGCCTGGATGCCGAGGGCGGCCAGGAACAGGAAGTCGTAGCGCGCCAGCCCCGCGCCCTCGGGCCACCACAGCCGGGTGGCGAGGATGAGCGCCAGCATGGCGCCGCCGAACAGGCAGGCCCAGGCCTGCTTGAGGCCGAACACCAGGAACTCGATCAGCGCGCCCGAGACACCGCCGGCCGGCAGCCGGTCGAGCACGGCATGCGCCGTGGCATCGATCCGTGCCTCGACCGAGGTGAAGCGCCTCACTTCGTATTGGCCTCGACGATGGTCGTCAGGAAGGTGGCGAGATCGTCGGTGACGAAGTCGACGTCGTCCTCGTTCTGCGGGTCGCGTTCCCAGATCTCCGAGAAGGTTGGCTCGAAGTTGCGCGGCACGATCAGCACCGTCGTCATGCCGAGCGACTTGGGCACGGCGAGGTTGCGCGCGAGGTCCTCGAACATCACCGCATTCGGCCCGGTGACGTGGTGCAGGGCGGCGAACTTCTCGTAGGTCTGGCGCGCCGGCTTGGGCGTCAGCCCTGCCGCCACGATGTCGAAGATGTCGTCGAAATGGTCGAGGATGCCCAGCTGCCGGGCCGTGCGCTCGGCATGGCCGCGGTTGCCGTTGGTGAAGATGAACTTGCGGCCGGGCAGCTGCCGGATCGCCGCGCCCAGCACCGGATCGGGCACCAGCCAGGAATAGTCGATGTCGTGCACGTGCTCGAGGAAGGCGTCCGGGTCGATGCCGTGGCGCTGCATCAGGCCGTTCAGCGTCGTGCCGTATTCGAGGTAGAGCTGCTTCTGCAGCTTGCGCGCGTCCTCGCGCGACAGCGTCAGCAGCTCCGACACATAGGCCGTCATCTTCACGTCGATCTGCGCGAACAGGTTCGAGTGGTGCGGATAGAGCGTGTTGTCGAGGTCGAAGACCCAGTCGGTGACGTGGTCGAAGCGGGCGGGATCGGGAAGCTCGGTCATGCAGACCTTATGGCACGGATTGCGGATTTTGTAAGCGCGGATGCAGGAACCAGGGGTGGATGGCAGGAACTATTTTCGCATGTGCCACCGGCGAAATTCCTCGGGGTAGATCAAATTTTAACCACCGTGGAAAGATCACCTTCAGGTCATGCTGGCATTTCAACAGCCGGCAGGGAGTCGAAAGTGAAGCGTATCTTCTGGAAATCCGTTTTCGTCACGCTTTTGTGCATGGCAGCTACAATGGTGATCGTCCTGTCGGTCATCACGCTGCTGGGCGGCACGATCGACAGGGCCGCCTACATCTTGCCGATTCTGTGCCCTCTGCTGATCGGTTTTCCGTTCGCGTTCCATAACTTCTGGCAGCGCGAGAAGCTGAGGCTGGCGCACGAGGAACTGACCGTGGCGCACGCCCAACTCGCCGCCGCCCACAAGCGCCTGTCGGAAAAGGCCAGCCGCGACGAGATGACCGGCATGCTCAACCGCGAGACCTTCTTTGCGGCCCTCGACGGGTCCCGGCGCCGGAGCGACCGCGGCGCGCTGCTCATCATCGACGCCGATCATTTCAAGCGCATCAACGACAATTTCGGCCACCTGACCGGCGACCAGGCGCTGCTGATGATCGCCGGCGCCATTCGCGGCGCGGTGCGCAGCGGCGACGTGCTCGGCCGCATCGGCGGCGAGGAGTTCGCCGCATTCCTGGTGGGCGCCTCGCAGGACGAGGCGAAGCTCGTGGCCGAACGTATCCGCGCCGAGGTCGAACTGCTGCGCTTCAAGCCGGAGGAGGGCCGGGTGGTGCCGCTGACGGTCAGCATCGGCGGGACCAACTGCGCCACCGACGCCAATGTCTCGGAACTGATGCGGACCGCCGACAAATGGCTCTACGAGGCCAAGAACCGCGGCCGCAACCTCGCCCTTCTCGACACCGGCATTCCGGAAGCCGCCTGAACCGGCACTGGCACAAGGTTTTGGGGCCGCGTGCGGTTGCGCGCGGCCCTCGCCGCTTCTAGAGGGAGCGGGCGTCTTTTGCCGTCTTGCCGGACATCTTCATGGAACTCTGGATACCCATCACCATCGCTGCCGCCTTCCTGCAGAACCTCAGGTCGGTGGTGCAGAAGCACCTCAAGGGGGTGATGGGGACGACGGGGGCGACCTTCGTCCGCTTCGGCTTCGGCTTTCCCTTCGCGCTCGCCTTCGTCGCCGTGCTCAACCTGGCGGTCGGCTACGAACTGCCGCGGCTCGACGCCGTCTTCTTCGCCTGGGCGATCGTCGGCGGCATCAGCCAGATCGCCGCGACCTTCCTGCTCATCCACCTGTTCTCGTTCCGCAACTTTGCCGTCGGCACCGCCTATTCGCGCACCGAGCCGGCGCAGGCAGCACTCTTCGGGCTCCTGTTCCTCGGCGAACGCGCGACGCCGGGCGCCATCGCGGCCATCGCCATCAGCGTCTTCGGCGTGATGTTGATCTCGGTCGCCCACACCGCCTTCAACGCCCGCACGCTGGTGACCTCGGTGCTGAGCCGCAACGCGCTGCTCGGCCTCGCCTCCGGCACCTGCTTCGGCATTTCGGCCGTGGCCTACCGCGCCGCCTCGCTTTCGCTGGGCGGGCCGAACTTCATGATGCAGGCAGCCGTCACGCTCGCCGTCGTCATCGTCTTCCAGACCGTGGTCATGTTCGCCTGGATCGTCTGGCGCGAGCGCGACGAACTCGGCCGCATCGCCAGGGCGTGGCGGCCGGCGCTGTTCACCGGCCTGGTCGGCGCGTCGGCGTCCTTCGGCTGGTTCATGGCGATGACGCTGCAGCAGGCGGCGATCGTCAAGTCGCTCGCCCAGATCGAGATGCTGTTCACCTTCGCCTCGACGGTGTTCTTCTTCCGTGAGCGGATCAACCGGTTGGAGGTCGCCGGCTGCATCCTCATCGTCGGCGGTATCCTGGTGCTGCTCGCCGCCGGTTAGATCATCGCCGGGTCGAGCGGCGGCGCGTCCTTCCAGCGCTTGATGATGCCGGCGATGTCGGCCGTCTGGAAGCTGTCCCTGAGCACGTCGAACGACGGCAGCACGAAATAGGCGCGCTGGAACTTGTCGATCTCGTAGGTCGTCCGCATCACGGTCCCGACGTCGAAGGGCACGTGGTGGGCGTCTGGGCTCTCGACGGCGAACTGCAGTTCGGTGAAGGACGACATCAGGCCGGCGCCGAACGCCTTCTTCGGCTGGCCGGGCTCCTGCATCAGCCCGTATTCCACCGTGTACCAGTAGAGCCGCGTGACCATCTCGTCGCCGCCGAGCGCGATGTAGTCGCCGGCCTTCTCGCCGTACGTCTGCATGAAGTCGCCGAAGGCCGGCTGGCTCAGAACCGGCACGTGGCCGAAGAAGTCGTGGAACATGTCGGGCTCGACGATGTAGTCGAGCTCCTCGCGCCGGCGCAGCCAGTTGGTCACCGGGAAGCGGCGGTTGGCAAGGTGGTCGAAGAAGGGCTGCGCCGGGATCAGGCCGGGCACCGCGACGATCTCCCAGCCGCTCAGCCGATGCAGCTTCTCGCTGACCTCATGAAAGTCGGGGATCTTCTCGACCAGGCCGAGGGCGGCCATGCCCTCCAGGTAGGATTTGTGCGCCAGCCGCTGGGTCAATTTGGTCTGGCGGTCGCAGAGCGTGCGCCACACCTCCTGCTCGGCTGTGCTGTAGTCGTACTTCTGCTCGACGGTGAAGTCGGAGCGGCACTGCGAATAGTCGCCGCGCAGCCCCTGTTCGGCGCATTCGCGCGCATAGTCCTGGATGCTGATACCCATGGCCTGATTTCCTCCCCGGACATGGTCTTCGATGCTGGAAGCATAGCCGGCCGGCCAGAGTGAAATTCACCTTCCTGCGTTCAATGCGCGCTCGTTTGAGGTATGATCACTCGGAAAACATGTACGGGGAGGAAAAATGCCTCAGTTCGACGAATTCGAGATCAGGATGCTCGACATCCTGCAGCGCGACGGCCGCAAGCCGATCTCGGAGCTGGCGCAGGAGATCGGCCTGTCCAACACGCCCTGCGCCCGCCGCTTCGAGGCGCTGCAGGAGGCGGGCGTCATCAAGGGCTTTTCGGCGCGCATCGGCCGGCGCGCGGTCGGGCTGATGGTCGAGGTCTTCGTGCAGGTCCGGCTGGTCAGCCACAGCGACGAGTCGCCGGAAAAATTCATCGCCGCGGTCCAGCGCATGGACGAGGTGTCGTCGTGCTGGACCATGACCGGCGAATACGACTTCCTGCTCCACGTCATGGTGCCGAGCGTCGACGACCTCAACGGCTTCGTCATGCACCGCCTGATGCGCCTGTCGGGCGTCCGCGACGTCCACACCCAACTCGTGCTGCAGAACATCAAGGGCCCGGGCCACGTGCCGCTCGGGCACCTGAGGGGATAGCGTCAGCGCTCGGGATCGACCGGCATGTAGTGCTCGCCGAACAGGCAGTTGACCGGCACCGCCGGCTTCGCGCTGGCGGGCTCCGCCACGGGTTGGGCGCCGCTGACCTCGAGGATCAGCTTGCGACGGATCGCCGTCGTGAATTCGGCGGCGACGCGGATGGGCAGGACGAAGGAACCGGGGCCGCCGGTCACGCAGCCGGCATAATAGCGGTCGATGCCCTCGAGCGTCTCGGTGGGGTGGATGAGGATCGGCAGGCCGTTGATGACGATGCCGCTCGCGACCGCGTTGTTGCGGGCGACCTCCACCGGCGCGCCGGCATTGTTGGGTCCGTCGCCGGAGATGTCGATGACCTTCTTGTCCGCCTCGAAGCCGTTGCGTTCCAGGAGGCGTGCGCCGAAGGCCAGCGCGTTCGAGATCGAGGTGCCGCCCGATCTGTCGATCGGCTGGAGCGCCAGCCTGGCGGCGAAGGCGTCGGCGCTTTCGCGGCCGTCGATGATCTGCCAGGGAATGATCGACTCCTGCCGGACAGAGCCGGCCCACTCGAAGTAGGTCAGCGCGATGCGCCCACGCGCGCCCGATGCGACGGCCTTGATGAAGTCGGGGTGGCGCAACGCCTGGACATAGCCCGAGCGCTGGAGGGCAAATTCGCCCTCGTCCATCGAACTCGACACGTCCACGGCCAGCACCAGCTCGACGTCCACCAGTCCTGCGTCGGTGCCGACGCTCGGCGTGGCCGGAATTTCACAACTCGTGCACAGCACCAACGCCAGCGCAGCCAGCATCGTTCGTCCAGACGGATCGCCCTCCGAGCGTAAGCGGCAACCAGTTTGGTGCAACGGCCGGAAAATGAAAGCGCAAGCGGTTCACTGCTTCGTGAGCGGCTACTCGGACCGGCGGGACGCGGAACCGCGCCATGTACGGCTCGGCCATCTGGGAGGATAGGGCGGGATCAGGCCGCCTGGGTCTTGGACGGCGGCCGGGACTGGTCGCCGCGGCCGGCCAATAGGCCCTCGACGGAAATGTCCTCATCGAGGTCGTCCCAATGCAGTCCGCGCGTGCTGATGCTCACTGCCTGCCGTTGCGCGGGCGTCGCCTGAAGCAGTCGGGGAAACCAGGCCAGCGGAACGCTCAATGTCCGTCCATCCGACAGGTCGAGCCACATGCTGTCTTCGTCGAACCAGACCTTAGTTGCCTTCACCAAAGAACTCGTTCCAGGCATTCGCGATCTCACGCCGCCGATGGGTGACCATTTCGGCCAGTTCGCGCAAGGTGCGCGCGCTGAAGCCGTCATTGTACGCTACCACGACATCCGGCCGGCGCATCGGCCCGAAAATCGATTTCGATTTTCGGAAAGCACGATGCGCCGCTTCAAGACCTAGAGCGTCCTAATGCGTCCATTCGGACGCACGGCGCTCTATTGCCAAAACTTGGCGTCGACGCCGTCCTTGCCGACATGAACGTGCATCGGCTCGCGCGGATCGCCTTCGTTCGAGAAGAAGTAGAAGCGAAAGCCCTTGTGACGAAAGACGACGGGCATCCGCTTCCTCTCCGCCTCACGGAACGATCAGCGTGCCCGCGCCGTGCTCGGTGAACAGTTCGAGCAGCACCGAATGCGGGGTCTTGCCGTTGAGGATGACCACGCCTTCGACGCCGCGCTCGATCGCCTCGATGCAGGTCTCGACCTTGGGGATCATGCCGCCCGAGATCGTGCCGTCCTTGATCAGCGCCTTCGCGTCGGCGACCGTCAGTTCGTCGATCAGCTTCTTGTCCTTGTCGAGCACGCCGGGCACGTCGGTGAGGAACAGAAGCCGCGAGGCCCGGACGGCGCCGGCGATGGCGCCGGCGAAGGTGTCGGCGTTGATGTTGTAGGTGTGGCCGTCGCGGCCGGGCGCCACCGGCGCCAGCACCGGGATCATCTCGGAGCGCGCCAGGAGGTCGAGCAGCGTGCGGTCGACCTCGACCGGCTCGCCGACGAAGCCGAGGTCGAGCACCCTCTCGATGTTCGAATCGGGGTCGATCATGGTCTTCTTGGCCTTCTCGGCGAACACCATGTTGCCGTCCTTGCCGCACAGGCCGATCGCCCATTCGCCCTCGGCATTGATGAGCGCGACGATCTCCTTGTTGATCGAGCCGGCAAGCACCATCTCGACGATCTCGACCGTCTTCTGGTCGGTGACGCGCAGGCCGCCCTCGAACTTCGATTCGATGCCCATCTTGTTGAGCATCGCGCCGATCTGCGGGCCGCCGCCATGCACGACGATGGGGTTGACGCCCGACTGCTTGAGCAAGGCGATGTCGCGGGCGAAGGCGCGTCCGAGCGCCACGTCGCCCATGGCATGGCCGCCATACTTCACGACCACCGTCTTGTTCTCGTAGCGCTGCATGTAGGGCAGGGCGGCTGAAAGCAGGGCTGCCTGCATTTCGGCGTTGGCGGCGACGTTGGTCGTCATCGGCATGGTCCCGGATAGTGGAGAGATTTCGCGCGGTCTTAGCCGGAAACCGGGCAGGGGGCAAATGGTTCGCGAGCGCTGGAGGGGGACAGGACGAATGAAATCGCCCACACCCCTGACCGCTTCCCACAGGGGGAGGGGACTTGCTTGCCGCCCTTGCGGCCAAGGTCATTGATGGTTAGCGCATGACGGCTGTGCGACAGAATCCCCCTCCCCCTTGTGGGGAGGGGCCAGGGGTGGGGGTACTCAAGGGACGGGTCGGGCGATCGCACTGCACGACGGCCCGCCGGTTGCAGACTGCGCCGCGCCGAAACAGCGGTTGCAATTCATGTGCCGCAACGTAACCTTGCAACAATGACGCCGCAGGACATCACCAAGCTGATCGTGCGGACCTCGATGAAGGACCGCAACGCCTTCGACCTGCTCTACCGGCAGACGAACGCGAAACTTTTCGGCGTGTGCCTGCGTGTTTTGAACGACAGGGCAGAAGCCGAGGAAGCGCTGCAGGAGGTCTTCGTCAAGATCTGGACGAAGGCCGACAGGTTCGCGGTCTCCGACCTCAGTCCCATATCGTGGCTCGTTGCGATCGCCCGCAACCATGCGATCGACCGCATTCGGGCAAGGCGCCAGGCGACGGTTGCCATCGACGAGGCGTTCGAGGTCGCCGATCCCGCTCCCGGGCCCGAGGCGGCGGCGGTGGCCGGCGGTGAGGCCGAGCGCATCCATGGCTGCCTCGAGGAACTGGAGAAGGACCGGGCGGCCGCCGTTCGGGGCGCCTATCTCAAGGGTGAGAGCTATGCCGAACTCGCGGAACGCCACGGCGTGCCGCTCAACACCATGCGTACGTGGCTGCGCCGCAGCCTGATGAAACTCAGGGAATGCCTCGAAAGATGACACTCGCGGAAGACAACGGACCGGAACGGGAAGGGGGCGACGACATCCTCGCCGCCGAATACGTTCTCGGCGTGCTTGCCGCCGAAGACAGGCGGCAGGCGGGCCGGCGCATCGAGGGCGAGGCCGCCTTCGCGCGGCTCGTCGACCAGTGGGAGGTGAGGCTGGCGCCGCTGGCGGCCGGCTATGCCGAGATCGAGGCGCCCATTTCGGTCAAGGCCGGCATCGACCGTCGCCTGTTCTCGTCCGCCGCCCGGGCACCGGCCGAACCGCCGTCGGGCCTGTGGTCCAGCCTCGCCGCGTGGCGCGGCCTCGCCGCCGCCGCAGTGGCCGCGCTGGCGATCTATGTCGCGGTGCCGCTGGTCAATCCGCCGGCGCCGCACGAGATGATGGTGGCCTCGCTCGCCGCCGAGGGCAGCGAGGTCAAGTACATGATCATGTACGATGCGGCGGCCGGCGAGATCGGCCTCTCGCACGTCGCCGGGAACCGCGATGCCGGCAAGGATTTCGAGCTGTGGATGATCGAGGGTAACGCGCCGCCGGTCTCGATGGGTGTCATTCCGGTCGGCGCCACCATGAAGATGCCGGTCAAGGAAAACATGCGCGACAAGCTCGCAGCGGGTGCCGTGCTCGCCGTCAGCCTCGAGCCCGCGGGCGGCTCGCCGACCGGCCAGCCGACCGGCCCCGTCGTCGCCGCCGGCGATCTCCGCGAGATCTGAACCCTTCCCGCCGACTTGCCCCCTCCTGGCTGAAACTATCTCCGGGCGGCGCTCGTTACTTCCTGTTTGCCGGATGCAAATTATTGATTTTATTATAGAAAATTCACTTTTTGGTGAAACTCGGCCGCTTTGGGGCGCGTAGCTTCTCTTGTCTTTCCGACACGGAAACAACCCAAGGAGTTACGCTATGCGCAAGACCACTCTCGTCGTGCTCGCCGGTGCCTTCACCGCCCTCGCCACGATCGCCTATGCCGCGAATCCGATGGTTGGCGGGGCCGCCATGTTCGCCGACAAGAACATCGTCGAGAACGCCGTCAACTCGAAGGACCACACCACGCTCGTCGCCGCCGTCAAGGCCGCGGGCCTGGTCGAGACCCTGCAGGGCAAGGGCCCCTTCACCGTGTTCGCGCCCACCAACGAAGCCTTCGCCGCGCTGCCCAAGGGCACGGTCGAGACCCTGCTCAAGCCCGAGAACAAGGATCAGCTGGCCAAGGTGCTGACCTGCCACGTCATCGGCGCCAAGGCCATGGCGGCGGACGTCGCCAAGATGGCCATGGATGACGGCGGCGCCCACATGGTCAAGACCGCCGGCGGCTGCGGGCTGACGCTGAAGTCCGACGGCGGCAAGGTCACCGTGACCGACGAGAACGGCAACGTCGCCAACGTCACCATCGCCGACGTCGAGCAGTCGAACGGCGTCATCCACGTCATCGACAAGGTGCTGCTGCCGAAGATGTAGGTCCGGCCCCCGGACGGCGCGGCCACCGCTCCCTGGTCGGCGCAGTCGATCAGCGCCCCGCACGGCTTTGGCCGCGCGGGGCGTTCGACCGTGGACGACGATTTTGATGACGCTGCCCGGCCGCCGGGATTATGCTTGGCGAGCAACGACAGGGAGGATCGAGCGATGACCCCGCACGGCGAATTTCACTGGAACGAGCTTTTGACCTGGGATGCGCCGAGAGCCAAGCGCTTCTACACGGCCACCCTCGGCTGGACCTACGAGGACATGCCGATGGACGGCCAGAGCTATCACGTCTGCATGTCCGGCGGAAAGCCGGTGGCCGGCATCTTCCAGATGCCGAAGGGCAAGGGCATGGACGGCGTGCCGGAGAGCTGGTTCGCCTACATCTCCGTCGACGACCTCGACGCGCGGCTCGCGCTGCTGGTCAAGAACGGCGGCAGGGTCATGCGCGAGCCGTTCGAGGTGCCGGGCGTCGGCCGCATCGCCATCGTCGCCGACGACGGCGGCGCAGCCATGGGATGGATGGTGCCGGCCGAGTGAGGCCGCTCAGCCGCCGTTGACCACCAGCGCGATCGCCGCGCGCAGTTCGTCCATGCCCTCGTCCTTTTCCGACGAAGTGGAGAGCACGACGGGGAAGGCCGCCGCCCGCTTCTTGATCTTCTGCAGCGTCTCCTCGATCAGCCGGGGTACGCCGGCCGCCTTGATCTTGTCGGTCTTGGTCAGGACGATCTGGTAGGAGATGGCGGCCTTGTCGAGCAGGGTCAGCACCTCCTCGTCGTTCTTCTTGATGCCGTGGCGGGAATCGATCAGCACATAGACGCGCTTGAGCGTCACGCGGCCGCGCAGGTAGTCGAACACCAGCTTGGTCCAGGCGTCGACCTGCTCCTTCGGCGCCTTGGCATAGCCGTAGCCGGGCATGTCGACCAGCGCCATGGGCGGCAGGTCGCCGGCCGCGCCGGAATAGCCGTCCGGCACGAAGTAGTTGAGCTCCTGGGTGCGTCCCGGCGTGTTCGAGGTGCGCGCCAGTCCGCCCTGGCGCACCAGCGCGTTGATCAGCGACGACTTGCCGACGTTGGAGCGTCCGGCGAAGGCGATCTCGGGCGGCCCCTCCGGCGGCAGGAATTTCATGGCCGGCACGCCGCGGATGAAGATCCACGGCCGGGTGAAGGTCTCGGTATCCACCGGGGGCCTCGTCAAGGTCTGTTCGTTCAAGCCGCTGCCTCCAGCAATGAGATGTCCGAGCCGCGAATGGCGTCGAGGTTGCGGCCGATCTTGTCCACCGGCCAGTTCCACCAGGCGATTGCCAGCAGCTTCTCGATGGTCCTGTCGTCGAAGCGCTTCTTGACCACGGTCGAGGGATTGCCGGCAACGATCGCATAGGGCGGCACGTGGCGGCTGACAACCGATTTCGCAGCGATGATGGCGCCGTCGCCGATATGGACGCCCGGCAGGATCACCGCTTCCATGCCGATCCACACGTCGTTGCCGATGACCGTGTCGCCGCGCACCTCGCGCTGCCAGGTGGCGACGTCGAAGCCTTCCTCCCAGCCATGGCCGAAGATGTTGAACGGGTAGGTCGAGAAGCCTGACATCGCGTGGTTGGCGCCGTTCATGATGAAACGCGCGCCCTCGGCGATGGCGCAGAACTTGCCGATGATCAGCTTGTCGCCGATGAAGGGGTAGTGGTGCAGCACGCATTTGTGCTGGAACAGATCCGGCCCCTCCGGGTCGTCGTAGTAGGTGAAGTCGCCGATCTCGATGTTCTCGGCGTCGACCAGGGGCTTGAGGAAACCGACGCGCTTGTGCATCGGCATGGGATGCTTGATCGAAGGATTGGGGCCTTGCATGGCGATGTGTCCACGTGACTGCGGATAGCAATATAGCGCGATCCGCTGCGATGCCGACATCGCCTGTACGGAACTTCCGTGCTTGCCCGATCGTCTTGGAAACGCTCCCGCCGGCGCGTTGGATTTCACTTGCTCGTCTCCGTGCGGAAAACCGGGGTCCCGCAAGGGACATGCGGAACCCCGGCCTCGCCGAGACGGTTCCTTGCTGGTCGGGGGGCGACCAGCTCCGCCACCCCGCATAAGCCGGCATGCACGGGGCATCCCGAAGTTACGGCGTGCCTGCCGAGAGAGTTTCGGCGGGCGAGGCTGCCCATGAAAAAAGGGCTCCGGCGAACCGGAGCCCTTTGATCTGCCGGACGGCGCCGGCCTATTCGGCCGGTGTCGGCTTCTTCTTGAACAAGGCGATCAGGTTGTCCCAGAGCTCGATCTTGGCACCCTGGCGCTTCATGATCACGCCCTGCTGGACGATCGACAGGAAGTTGTTCCAGGCCCAGTAGATGACCAGGCCGGCCGGGAACGATGCCAGCATGAAGGTGAAGATGATCGGCATCCAGGTGAAGATCATCGCCTGCGTCGGATCCGGCGGCGTCGGGTTCATGCGCATCTGCAGGAACATCGTGATGCCCATCACGATCGGCCACACGCCGATCATCAGGAATGCCGGAACGCCCCAGGGCAGCAGCCCGAACAGGTTGAACAGCGACGTCGGATCCGGGGCCGCGAGGTCGTGGATCCAGCCGAAGAACGGCGCGTGCCGCATTTCGATGGTGACGTACAGCACCTTGTAGAGCGCGAAGAATACCGGGATCTGGATCAGCACCGGCCAGCAGCCCGCCAGCGGGTTGATCTTCTCGGTCTTGTACAGCTCCATCATCGCCTGCTGCTGCTTCATCTTGTCGTCCGCGTATTTCTCGCGGATTTCAAGCATCTTGGGCTGCACCATCTTCATGTTCGCCATCGACTTGTACGACTTGTTGGCGAGCGGGAAGAAGATGCCCTTGACGATGACGGTGGTGGCGAGGATGGCCAGGCCGAAGTTGCCGAGGAACTTGTACAGCGTGTCGATCAGCCAGAACATCGGCTTGGTGATGAAGTAGAACCAGCCCCAGTCGATCAGCAGGTTGAACTGCCTGATCTGGCGGCCGTCTTCATAGGTGTTGAGCTTGGCCACTTCCTTGGCGCCGGCGAAGACCAGCGTCTCGACCGTCGCCGACTGGCCGGGGGCCACGGTGACCGGGTCGGTCAGGTAGTCCGACTGGTAGCGCGGACGGCCGTCGTCGAAATAGGAGAAGCGCGGCTGGAACGGCTGCTTGCCCGAGGGCACCAGCGCCACCGCCCAGTACTTGTCGGTGATGCCGAGCCAGCCGTCGGTCGACTTGCCGGGCAGCGACTGCTTGTCCTCCTCGATCGCGGTGTACTTGAACTCCTGCAGGCCTTCCTCGCCGGTCACGCCGATCAGGCCCTCGTGGAGGACGTAGATGCTGGGGTGCGTCGGCTTGTCGAAGCGCGTCACGCGGCCGTAGTTGGACAGCGACACCGGGGCGCCGCCGGCGTTCGTCACCGTGTCGGAGACGGTGAACATGTAGTCCTGGTCGACCGAGATGGTGCGCTTGAAGGTGAGGCCCTTGTCGTTGACGTAGGTCAGCGTCACCGGCGTCGCGGGCGTCAGCGTCTGGTTGGCTTCCGCCGTCCAGACCGTGTCGGGGCCGGGCACGGTTCCGGTCGCGTCGCTGCCGACGAAGCCGATCTCGCTGTAGAAGCCGTTCGGCTGGGCCTGCGGGTTGAGCAGTTCGATGATCGGCGAGTTCGGCTCGACGGTGACCGTGTAGTCCTTGAGGCTGAGGTCGTCGAGGCGCCCGCCGGTCAGGTTGATCGAGCCCTTGAGGCTCGGCGTGTCGATGGCGATACGGCTCGAGGCCGCCACGGCCTGGGCGCGGTCGACAGGTGCGGTACCCGTCGCGGCCGGGGCGCCCGGAACGCCTGCCTGCGGCGTCTGCGCGCCCGGGCTTGCCGGCTGCGCGGCCTTCTGCTCCTGCGCGACCCGTTCGGCCTCGATGCGCGCGGCCTCGCGCTGCGTTTCGATGCGCGGGTTCATGTAGAACACCTGCCACAGCGTCAGGATCAGCACCGACAAGGCGATGGTGATGAAGAAGTTACGGTTGTTTTCCATCGAAAGCCCTTATCGCGTTCCGCGAATGCGCCGAGAGAGTTCGGCCGTGAGCTGGCCGAAAGGGGCGGTGAGCACGTCTTCGCGCCCGACGATCACATAATCTTTGCCGGCGGCCATGTCACCTGCGGCATGAGTGCGGACGGCCTCGCGCAGCCGCCGGCGGACCCGGTTTCGCACCACGGCGTTGCCGACCTTCTTGGTGACGGTGAAGCCGACGCGCGGCTCCGCCTGGTCGCCTCGATCCATCATCTCGACGAGAAAAAACCGCCCGCGCCGCTTTTCACCGCGGCGGACGGCCAGGAATTCTTTTCTTTTAAGAAGCCGTTTGGGGCCGCGACCGTGCGGAGCGGACCCCTCTGGCTTGCCGTCAGCGGGCAAGGTTCCCGCCTATGGCTTAGGCGGAGAGCCGCTTGCGGCCGCGGTTGCGGCGAGCAGCGACGACGCCGCGACCACCCTTGGTGGCCATGCGCGCACGGAAACCGTGACGGCGCTTGCGGACGAGTTTGGACGGCTGATAGGTACGCTTCATTTGTTTTAATACCGCGGGGTGCGGCCCTTCTTGTGTCTGTCACTTTGTAACAGGAGCTTGGCTCGGCTTGCTTCGACGCGATCAAAAACCGCGACGGAAGCGGGTCCCGAGCGTGTGCGGGCTTATATGGATTAGGTGCCACGAAGTCAATCCGCCCATATGGCGCTCCACCGGTGGTTGTCACCTGCCCCCGCTCCGTCGTAGCATCGCGTGGGGCATTTGGCGGGGCAGTGGAAGCGAATGGGCAGGCTTGTGCCCGATTTGTGCGTGATCGGCGGTGGGCCGGCAGGCATTCATGCGGCCACCACCGCAGCGGCGCTCGGCGCGCGCGTCGTGCTGGTCGAGCGGGGCCGCACCGGCGGCCTCTCGCTCCACGGCGGTTCGGTTTCCATGCGCGCCCTGGCGGCGGCCGCGGCGAGGGCCCAGGCCATGCGCGACGGGGCTCCCCTCGGCGTCGGGGCGCACGAGCCCGAAATCGACTTCGCCGCCGTCCGGCGTCATGTCGCGGGCGCCGTGGCGGCGGCGTCGACGAGTTGCTCGCCCGGACGGCTGCAGGCGCTGGGCATCCAGGTCCTGGCGGCCGAGGCGCGCTTTTCCAATGCCGGCACGGTGATCGCCGGCGACAGCGAGATCGCCGCCCGCGGCTTCATCATAGCCGCCGGCTCGCGGCCGGTCGTGCCCGCCGCGCCCGGGCTCGACGGCGTCGACTATCTGACGCCGGAGACCGTCTTCGGGCTCGAGCGCCGGCCGCGCCACCTCGTGATCCTCGGCGGTGGCGACAGCGGCATCGAGACCGCGCAGGCTTTCCGCCGGCTCGGGTCGAACGTCACCGTGGTCGAGTTCGGCACCCCTTTGTCGCGATGGGACCCCGAACTCGCCGCCGTGGTGCTGCGCCGCCTGCGCCGCGAGGGCGTCGTCATCCGCGACAATGCCAAGGTGATGGGCATGGACCGCAACGGCAGGGGACGGGTGCGCGTCCAGATCAAATGGCCGGCGGGCGTCGAGACCTACGATGCCTCCCATGTCCTGCTCGCCGCCGGGCGCCGGCCGAACCTTGCCGGTCTCGGGCTCGCCGAGGCGGGGATCGTCGAGGACGACAACGGCATCAGCGTCGACGACCGCCTGGTGACGGCCAATCCGCGCGTCTTCGCCATCGGCGATTGCATCGGCGAATGTGGCAGCGTCGCTCTGGCGCGCCATCATGCCGAGGTCGCGGTGAGCCAGCTGGTCGAGCGCAAGCGTGCGAGCGAGGAGGGCTGGAAGGTGCCGCGCTCGCTCGGCACCGACCCCGGGGTCGCCGAGGTCGGCCTGACGGAGGCCGAGGCCCGCCGCCGCGGCGTCGCCTTCCGCATCCTGCGCGCGCCTTTCGCCGAAGGCGAGCGCGCCCTGGCAGAGCGCTGCGGCGAGGGGCACCTGAAGCTGTTGCTCGACGACAGCCACCGCCTTTTGGGCGCCGGTCTGGCCGGAGCGGGGGCGGCCGAACTCATGGACACATGGGCGCTGGCCCTGTCCGCAGGCCTCGGCCTGCAGCAGATCGCCGCCCACGCTTCTGTGTTTCCTTCCTTTGGCGGAATTTGCAAGAACGCTGCGATGGCCTATCTATTGGCGAATGGCGACGGCAAGGCCGGGCCGATTCTGTTCGGGCGGCGCCTGCGTCGCTGAGACGGCCGGGTCCCCCGGCGGGGACATGCAGCGAAGCTTGATATGACAAGTGCAGCCGACATCGGCCAGGACGCCGGAAAGCAGTCGGACCATTCGGTCCCGCTTTCGCGCGGCCTCTCGACCAAGCTGCTGCTGCTGACCATCGTCTTCGTGCTGTTCGCCGAGGTGCTGTTCTTCCTGCCCTCGATCGCGTCCTACCGGCTGCGCTGGCTGGAGGAGAGGCTGGCGACGGCCGCCGCCGTGGCGACGATCCTGGTGCAGGGCGATCCGGCGTCGCTGTCGCGCGCGGCGCAGAACGACGTGCTCATGGCCATCGGCGCCAAGGCCATCGCGGTCCGCGACGGCGGCGTGTCGCGCCTGCTCGTCGTCTCCGAGATGCCGCCCACTGTCGACGAGCATATCGACATTGCCGCTGCCGGCGTGCTGCGCTCCATGCCCGCGGCCATGGACACGCTTCTGTTCGGCGGCGACCGCGTCCTGCGCGTCTACGGCAAGGTCGGCGACAGCAACAAGGAATTCGAGCTCGTCATCTCCGACAACCGGCTGTTCCGCGCCATGCGCGCCAATGCGCGCTACATCGTCTTCGTCTCGCTGCTGATCTCGCTGTTCACCGCGGCCCTGGTCTACGGCACCATCGACCGCATCATGATCGGGCCGATCCGGGCCATGACGCAATCCATGCTGAGCTTCTCGCGGGCTCCCGACGACCCCTCGGGCGTCATCGTCCCGGAACGCCGGGCCGACGAGATCGGCGTCGCCGAGCGCGAGCTGTCGGCGATGCAGACGCATCTGCAGAAGATGCTCGCCGAGCAGAAGCATCTCGCAGACCTCGGCCTGGCCGTTTCCAAGATCAATCACGACATGCGCAACATCCTGGCCTCCGCCCAGCTGATGTCCGACCGCCTCCGCGTGGTCAAGGACCCCTCGGTGCAGGCCTTCGCGCCCAAGCTGGTGCGCACGCTCGACCGGGCCGTTTCCTATTCCGAGAACGTGCTCGCCTATGGTCGTGCCCAGGAACCGCCGCCGGCGCGGCGGCGCCTGCGGCTGCGCCAGCTCATCGAGGACATGCACGGCCTGCTCGGCCTCGAGCCGGAAGGCGGCATCGAATTCGTCAATGCCGTCGACGTGGCCTTCGAGGTCGACGCCGACGCCGACCAGCTTTTCCGGGTGCTCACCAATCTCAGCCGCAACAGCGTCCAGGCGATGGCCGGCATGGCCGACGAGGCGGTCGTCAAGCGCCTGACGATTTCGGCCGAGCGGCAGGGCAGCGTCAGCCGGATCCTCGTCAACGACACCGGCTGCGGCCTGCCGCAGAAGGCGCGCGAGAACCTGTTCGCCGCCTTCCGCGGCTCGGCCCGCAGCGGCGGCACCGGGCTCGGGCTGGCGATCGCGCACGAGCTGGTGCGCGCCCATGGCGGCTCGCTCGAGCTGGTCGAGAGCGTCGGCGGCCGCACCACCTTTGCCTTCACCATCCCCGACCAGCCGCTGCGCCTGGACGAGGCGCGCAGCAGCCTGCGCCGGCCCGCCTGACCGAGGCGAACGCGAGCGTCCTTCCCTGCCGCCGAAAAGTTTTGCCGGCAGCCGCTTGCATTTCGCCGAGCCAGCCGCTAGGTAGCGCCGGTCGCTTCGATCCGTCGAAGCGTGGCGGCCGCCTGTGACGGCCCGATGCGCGCCCGTAGCTCAGCTGGATAGAGCACCAGACTACGAATCTGGGGGTCAGGAGTTCGAATCTCTTCGGGCGCGCCATTCCGGTTCAAGACCGTGAACCTCCATTCCAGTCGATTTCGCGCCGCATGCGGCGGCAAAAATCCTGACAAGTTCGGTTCTGTTGCAGAGCGTGCGATGTCGGTCTTGCTGTCGACTTCCACCCGATGCGCCATAGCTCGGCGGTCGGCGCGGCGATAGCTTCCGTCGGACCTCCGCAGGTTCCTGCTCGCCGCCCGCGGCTCAGCTTTCGGCCTTTATCGACTTGGCCAGAATGTCCAGCCTGGCCTTGTCCCGACCGTGGCGACGGACGAGGTCTTGGGCTTGCAGCGGGGACAGATCGGATGTTTCAACCAGATGCCTCACCAGATCGTCGTCTGTCGGCAGGCTCGGGCCTTGGGTTCCCGCCGGCTGGGCCTCCGCGGCGAATTCAGCCCCGGCAAGCCTGGTTGAGCCCGCGCCCCGCTCGGCAGGTGTCGCTTCGATGCGGGCCAATTCGGGATTGAACGCTCCATGGTTCGCAAGGCTGGTCACCTCCGGCTCAACGTAGGCCCACATGATGTCTTCGGCGGCCTGGCCAACGGCCGACACCCGCCAGAAATGGGCTGTGCCCCACCCGGGGCGATAGGCAGTGTTTTCCGTGGCCGTCAGGAACTCGAAATAGATGTCCTCGAACGGAATGTAGAACGCATCGGGTTCGCCATCCACGCAGAGCGCCTTGGCGTTGGTTGTCGAGGCAATCACCGAATCCGAGAAGAACACCGTGACCGATCCATCGAACGGTACAATTTTGAATTGTTTCATCGCTTCCTCCTTCGTTCGTCGCCGGCAGCTTCGCCGCCGCGATGCAGGTCCCGGCGCGGGAGATCTGTGGCGGCATGGGCGCGCCGCCTTGTTTCCAGCCAGCGGCCCACGGCCATTGACTGGCATGCCAGGTGGCATCGAAGGCAGCCGTCTTTCCGCCGGCGCTGGGCGCTGATGTTCTTTCATTTGACCTTCTCTACGTACTGAGGACCAAATCGTTCAGAGGCGCGGCGGTTCCTTCTCGTCACGGCCTGATGTCTGCGGCGACGCATGGCCGGTGGCATCGAGACCCAAGGCAGGCGGCGATTGGGTGGCAAGGGGTCACGGCGCCGGCGGAGGCCGCCGATGGGGCCGAGCGGTACGCTCCACGATGCCTACCTTGGAGGAGGCGGCCGCAGCCGTTGCCTTCCGGCGTCATACGTGCTTGCTCTCGTTGACTGCCTCTCCGGGCGAAGCGCCCTTGAGCGGCAGTTGAGAATGAGCGTTCCAGGGAGGTGGTCGTGAGGAGCGATAGCGAATATCTGCGTCTCGCCGTGGAGATCGCCGCCGAGAGCCGGGCCGGTGGCAATCATCCCTTCGGGGCGCTGCTGGTCGGACCGGAGGGCGACGTGCTGCTTTCGTCGGGCAACACCTATGCGCGCGATCGCGGCGTTGGCCATGCCGAGGCAAACGTGGCCCGCGCGGCAGCACGGCAATACGATCCGACCTTTCTCGAGAAATGCACGCTGGTGACCTCGGTCGAGCCGTGCTGCATGTGCGCCGGCGCCTGCTATTGGGCTGGCATCGGCACGGTGGTCTACGGATTGAGCGAAAGGCGGCTGGCCGAGTTGACCGGAGACAACCCGGAGAATCTGACCCTCGATCTGAGCTGTCACCAGGTGTTCGCCGCCGGACGCCGCCATGTGGCGATCCGTGGCCCATTCCCCGATCTCGAAGAAGAGATCGTAAACGATCACAAGGACTTCTGGTGACAGAACTCCACCAGGATGGGTCGATGAAGGTGCCCTTGCGGCGCAACTGGCTCCAGTCCTCCTGAGCGGTGCCAGCTGCCGTCGCTGCAGCAAAATTCCCTTCGCAGCCGGTCAGTCTTCGGGCAGGAATGCCGGGTTGTAGACGACTTCCCAGAGATGGTCGTCGGGATCCTGGAAATAGCCGGCATAGCCGCCCCAGAAGGTCTTCTGCGCCGGCTTGACCAGCCGCGCGCCGGCATCGATCGCCCGGCGCATCGCCGCGTCGACCTCGCGCTCGCTTGCGACATTGTGGCCGAGCGTGAATTCCGTGGGGCTGCGGCCGGTCGGGGCGATGCCCGCGTCACGGGCGATGTCGCCGCGCGGGAACAGCGCGAGCTTGATGCCGTGCTCGAGGTCGAAGAATGCCACGGCGCCGTGCTCGAACTCGGTGCCGATGATGCCCTCGGTCGGCATGCCAAGGCCGTCGCGATAGAAGCGGAGCGAAGCTTCCAGGTCGTCGACGCCGATCGTGATGACGCTTATCCTCGGTTTCATGGTGGTCTCCTTCGTAGTGGCTTGCGGCGCTGCGCGCCATGTGGTCGTTGCCGCCAATCTGGCGCTTCCGTAGCCGGATTGATTGAACTTTTCGGCCAAATGTCACGTTTGTCCGTCGCTCCGCTTGAACAAGGACCGTCCCAGGCCTAGCTGCAAGGCCGGCGTCCGGCGGTGACGGCCGCAACGGGTAAGGAAGATGAAGGCTCTGCCTGCCTTGGCGATCGGTGACTTTCGGGAGCGCCCGGCCGCGGTTGCCCTCAGCCGCAGCTTTGCGTCGGTCTGGGTGCATCGGTTGCCCGAGGCAGCGGCGCCGATCGTCGTCACCCCCGACGGCACCATCGACCTACAATGGATCGATGGCGCTTTCCGCGTCGCCGGCCCCGACAGGGACCCAAAGCTCGAACTGCTTCCGGCCGGCGCCACGGTCATCGGTTTTCGCTTCCATCCCGGGGCCGCCGCGACATGGCTGGGGATGCCCGCCGCCGAGATCGTCGGGCAGCGGCTGGCGCTGGACGAGTTGTGGGGACCGAAGGCGCGGCGGCTGGCGGCCGGCATCCGCCCCGACCGGGACACTGCGGAATTGATCGGAGAACTGGAGGGTGCCGTCGCTGCCTGCCAACCCGCGCGCGGGGCGCCGGATCCGGTCATGCGCGCCGCCTTCGAACTGGTCCGGGCCGGACCGCCGCCCGGCGCGCCGCTGGTGCCCTGGCTCGGGCGCGCTTTGGCGTTGAGCGAGCGCACCTTGCGCCGGCGCTTCGACGAAAGCTTCGGCTATGGCCCGAAGACGCTTGACAGGATAATGCGCTACCAGCGTTTCCTCGGCCTTTCGCGCCGGTCGGCGCAACCGACGGCCCGGCTTGCGCTGGAGGCCGGATATGCCGACCAGGCGCACCTGGTCCGCGAAAGCCGCCGTCTCGCCGGTGTCACGCCGCGCCAACTCGGGCGCATCCTGAGCCACGACTGAAATTGGAACCTCACAATACCCGCGAAATGGCCTGCACGCCCTTCATGCCGGTGCCGAAACGCGCGATCGGATCCCGGTTCCGCTCCAGCTCGCCATAGGACAGGAAGCGTACCTGCAGGTCGGCGACGCGGCTGAAGGCCGGTCGCCTGAGCTGCGTGCGCACTTCGCCCTCCCGCGCGTCCGGGGCGACCAGATAGAGGCCGCCCGCCGCATGCAGGTCGCTGCCCAGCGCCAGGTCGAGCATGCGCACGATGCCCGAATAGATCGACGTCGTGTGTTCCACCTCGAAGGCGGCGATGACGCGGGCGCCGTCGAGCCAGAGGATGTCGATGAGGCGGATCGATTCGGCGCCCGCCACGCTTTCGAGCGATGCCGGCAGCCGTTCCAGGCAGCCTGTGCCGAGTGCTGCGCCGCCGTGCAGCCGGCCGCGGTCGTTTGCGGCGACCCAGACCTGGTATCCCAGCGCCAGGCCGAGATCCCTCAGCCATGCCTGCACCTCGGTGTGGGTGCGGTCGCCCTCCCGGTCGGCAGCCATCGCTCCCTCGAGCCGCTTGGCCGTCTCGCGCGTCTTCGACAGCTCGGTGAGCCACGCCTCGCGGGCATTTGCCTCGGCGGTGACAGGCGGGGCCGCGAAGCGGCCCGTGCCGACGTCGAACAGGAAGCCGACCACCGCCCCGAGATCGTTGGACAGGAGGTCGCGATAGGTTCGGTTGAGCGACAGGATGCCGGCGCGCATCGCCAGGTACTCTCCCCAGCGCCCGAGCTTCACCTTCGATCCCGTCACCGCGTTGAAGCCGTTGACGATGGCCGTGTTGAAGGCCGGCATCAGCGTCGGATGCAGGAAATAGAGCAGGTTGGCGACCGCCGGGCCCAGGCCCTTGATCTTGAGCCGGTCGATCGCTTCGATGCCGGCGATGATCTCGCGCTCGGTGCTGCAGCAGGCGCAATGGTGCAGCAGCCGGCCGAAGGCCCGCTGGTTGCCCGGATCCTCGTAGATGTCGGGAATGCGCAGCTTGGGCTTCCACAGGAAGGCGTGGTCGGCGCCCTTGAAGATCTGCCGCTGCTCGGCGATCGAGCCGACGATCGTCTCGAGCGACGAGCCCTTGTAGACGTTGCCGAACGTCCCGGCGTCGATCTCCTGGACCACCTGGTCGATGCCGCGCCGGATCGAACGGAAGTTCTTGAGCCGTTCCTCCCACAGGAACCAGGTCCGGTACGTCGATCCGGGATCCTGGCGCCAACGTTCGATCAGGACTCGCAGCAGGTCAGCCAAGCCAATGCTCCGGAATGCGCCCTATCGGCGCCGCGAATTGAAAACAAAAGAAATATGTCATTGCGTGAAATCAAGGCAAAAGCTTCCACGATGCAAAATGTACCGCAAGGCGTCGAAATCATTTCCACTGGAAAATTCGATTTGACATTCCAGTCTCGGAATAGTTTATCTGAAATTTCTTGATGATTGCACCGCATTTGCAGTGGATCCATTCGAAAGCACGCCGACCTTGATCCAGCTCAAGGCCTCGTGCCGGCAACCATGGAACTCTCGGGGGCATCCGGCGCGAGCGCGCCGCCCTTGCAGGAGTTCCCCGATGCGACAGCAGTTCTTCCTTCCGCTCGCTACCTATCCCGAGGCCTATGCCGACGCCGTCGCCGCCAACGCCGTGGCGATTGCGTCCCGGTTCGGGGCCGAACTTCACGCCCTGGCGATCAACCCCGACATTCCACCGGTCTCGAACGCCCTGTCGAAACTCTTGCTCGACACCCCGCAGATGATCCGCGACGCCGAGGCCTCCAGCCGCCGGCGCGGGCAGGAGCTGCTGGCGCTGGTCAAGGCGCGGGCAGCGCAGGCCGGCATTGTCGCCGGCGTTGCCGAGATCGCCGCGCCGCTCGCCGCGATCGGCGACGTCGCATGCCGGCATGCGCGCTACCACGATCTCGCCCTGCTGGGGCTGGAACCCGGCAACACGACCGCGCGCATGGTGGCCGAGGCGGTGGTGTTCGGGGCCGGCCGTCCGGCGCTGATGCTGCCCGGCGTCCTGCCGGAGCCGACCGGCCATGTCGCCGTGGCCTGGGACGGTAGCCGCGTCGCCGCGCGTGCCTTGGCCGACGCCCGGCCCTTCCTCGAAAAGGCGTCCAGGATCTCGGTTGTGACCGTGGTGGACGAAAAGAAGCTGCACGATACCGATGCCGCCGAGCGGCTGGCCGCAAGCCTGCGCCATGCCGGGCTTGCCGCCGACGCCTTGGCGGTCCGCATCGGCGACGCTGCGATCGGCGCGGGCCTGCAGGAGAAGGCGATCGCATTGGGCGCCGACCTCCTGGTGATGGGCGGCTACGGCCACTCCCGCATCCGCGACTTCGTGCTTGGCGGCGCCACCGAGGGCGTGCTTGCCGACCTCAGGTTGCCGGTGCTGCTGTCGCACTGAGGCCGGTGGCGCTGCGCCCGGCGCATGGCCGTGCCGGGCGCGCGAAAAAGTTTGGCCGGGGCGGCTTGCAATTCGTGGAGGCAGCCGCTAGGTAGCGCCGGTCGCCGCAGCCGTCGGATTGCGGCGACACGGCCGTTTCGCCGGCCCATGCGCCCGTAGCTCAGCTGGATAGAGCACCAGACTACGAATCTGGGGGTCAGGAGTTCGAATCTCTTCGGGCGCGCCATTCTTCCCATGTACGACCCGTATGCAGAGGTAACGGCTTGTCCCTGAGACACAGGGGACAATCACCGATTTGGCCGCTCGGCCATCATGCGTGCGCAGTTGGTCACGCCGATATCGCCGTTTCGCCCTCTGTCCGCCTGCGGTGCCGCGCGGCCGGGAGACTGTCGCCTCCCGGCCTCACAGTCAGTGCGTCGAACTGCCTCCGACAGGTGCCGGAGCCGTTTTCGAGTGCGCTTCCGGCCTCGTGAAGAACCGACGGATCACCGCATAGAACACCGGCGTCAGGATCAATCCGAAGAGCGTGACGCCAAGCATGCCGGCGAACACCGCGATGCCCATGGCCTGGCGCATCTCGGCGCCGGCGCCCGTCGCGATGACCAGCGGCACCACACCCGCAATGAAGGCGAGCGAGGTCATCAGGATCGGTCTCAGCCGCAGGCGCGCGGCTTCGAGCACCGCGGCAAGCGGATCGCTGCCCTTCTTTTCCTCCTCATGCGCGAACTCCACGATCAGGATGGCATTCTTGGCCGCCAGCCCGACCAGCACCACGAAGGCGATCTGGGTGAAGATGTTGTTGTCGCCGCCTGAGAGCCACACGCCCACGATCGCCGAGAGCAGTGCCAGGGGTGCGATGAGCAGCACGGCGAAGGGAAGCGACCAGCTGTTGTACTGGGCGGCCAGGATGAGGAACGCCAGCAGCACGGCGAGCGGGAACACGATCATTGCCGTGTTGCCGGCCGCCTTCTCCTGATAGGTCAGGTCGGTCCATTCGAAAGCCATGCCCGCCGGCAGTGTCTCGCGCATGATGCGCTCGATCGCCTCCGTCGCCTGGCCGGACGAGTAGCCGGCGGCGGGACCTCCGGTGATGTCGACCGAGGGGTAGCCGTTGTAGTGCATCACCCGGTCCGGCCCCGAACTCGTGGCTATGGTCGCAAGCGCCGCGAGCGGCACCATTTCGCCTGCCGCATTGCGGACCTTCAAGCGCGATATGTCGTCGACCTGCGCGCGGAACGGTGCATCCGCCTGCACGATGACGCGATAGGTGCGACCGAAGCGGTTGAAGTCGTTGGCGTACAGGGAGCCGAGATTGACCTGCAAGGTCTCGAATACGGCCGTCAGCGGCACACCTTGCGTCTTCGCCTTGACGCGATCCAGATCCACCTGGACCTGGGGCGCGTTGACCTGGAAGCTCGCCATCATGCCGGCAAGCTCCGGCGTGTTCATCGCCTTCGCCATGACCTCGCCTTGCGCTTTGGCGAGCGCCTCGAGGCCTGCGCCCGAACGATCCTCGATCTGGAGCTTGAACCCGCCCGTCGTGCCGAGGCCCGGCACCGGCGGCGGCGGGAAGATGCCGACGAAGCCGTCCGGGATCTGGCTGTATTTGCCCATCAGCCGGCCTGCGATGGCGTTCGCCGAAAGCTGCGGATCCTTGCGCTGGTCGAACGGGTCGAGCATGGCGAAGATCACGGCTGCGTTGGGCAGGTTGACGAAGCCGTTCACCGACAGACCCGGAAAGGCGACGACGCTTTCGACGCCCGGTTCGGCCAGCGCGATCTTCGACATTTCCCTCGCCACGGCCTCCGTCCGGTCGAGCGACGCTCCGGACGGCAACTGCGCGATGCCGACGAGATAGTATTTGTCCTGCGCGGGCACGAAGCCGGTCGGGATCTGCTGGAAGCCCATCCAGGTTGCTCCAAGCAGCCCCGCGTAGAGAAGCAGGACAACTCCGCTGACGCGGATGGCGCGGCGCGCCAGGCCGACATAGGCGTTGGAGGCGCTGTCGAAGAAGCGGTTGAAGCCGCGGAAGAACCGGCCGAACACAAGATCGATGCCTCGCGTCAGCCAGTCGCGCTGCGATCCGCCGTGATGCGGCTTCAGCAGCATGCCCGCGAGCGCCGGCGAGAGGGTCAGCGAGTTGATCGCCGACAGCATCGTCGAAATGGCGATCGTGACCGCGAACTGACGGTAGAACTCGCCCTGGAGACCGGACAGGAACGCCGATGGGATGAACACCGCCGCCAGCACCGAAGTGATCGCGATGATGGGCGCGGTCACCTCGTCCATCGCCTTGCGGGCCGCTTCCTTCGGCGTCTCGCCGAGACCCATATGTCGTTCGACGTTCTCGACGACGACGATGGCGTCGTCGACCACGATGCCGATCGACAGGACCAGGCCGAACAGCGACAAGGTGTTGAGCGAGAAGCCCAGCAGATACATCACCGCCAAGGTGCCGATGAGCGATATCGGAACGGCGACGAGCGGGATGATGGAAGCGCGCCACGTCTGCAGGAACAGCACGACGACGATGACGACCAGGATGATCGCCTCGACCAGCGTCTGCACGACGGCCGCCAGCGAGGCGCGGACGAACACGGTCGGGTCGTAGGCGATCCGGTATTCCAGCCCTTCCGGGAAGTTCCGCTTCAGCTGCTCCATCTCGGCGCGCACCGCGCTGGAGACGTCCAGCGCATTGGCCCCGGGACGCTGGATGATCTGCATGGCGACGGCCGGCTCGCCGTCGAGCAGGCTTCGCAGCGCGTAGGCGTCGGCGCCGAGCGAAATCCTGGCGACGTCGCGCAGGCGCACGGTCTGGCCGTCCTCGCCGGTCTTGACGACGATATCGCCGAACTGTTCCTCGCTGGTCAGGCGCCCGAGCGTGCTGACCGTGACCTGATAGCTGGCCGCCTCGGACGGCTGCTGGCCGACCGAACCCGCCGCGACCTGGAGGTTCTGTTCCCGGATGGCCGCGATGACGTCGCTTGCCGTCAGGCCGCGCGAGGCGACCTTGTCCGGGTCCAGCCAGATGCGCATGGCGTATTCGCCCGCGCCCCACACCACGACGTCGCCGACGCCGGGCAGGCGCGCGATCGTGTCGCGAACCTGGAGGGTGACGAAGTTGGAGATGTACAGTGGGTCGTAGCGCTTGTCGGGCGAGATGAGGTGAACCACCATCAGGATGTCCGGCGACGTCTTTTGCGTCACGACGCCGATGCGCTGGACCTCTTCGGGCAGGCGCGGCAACGCACGCGACACCCGGTTCTGCACCTGGATCTGGGCCATGTCGGCGTCGGTGCCCTGGGCAAAGGTGACCGTAAGCGTCATCCTGCCGTCCGTTGCGGCCTGCGAGCTCATGTAGAGCATGCCCTCGACGCCGTTGATCGACTGCTCGAGGGGTGCTGCGACCGTCTCGGCAATGACCTCAGGGCTGGCTCCGGGATAGCTGGCAGACACCTGCACCGTCGGCGGCGTGACGGAGGGATATTCGCTCAAGGGCAGTTGGAACAGAGTGATCACGCCGGCGATCAGCATGAGGGCCGACAGCACGATGGCAAAGATCGGGCGATCGATGAAGAAGCGTGGCAGGCTCATCGACGGGCCTCCTGAGTCTCGGCCTTGGCACCGCCGGCTTCGGAACGTTGGTCCGGTGCCATGGCGATGCGGTTGGGGGTGACCTGCATTCCGGGCCGGACCAGCCCCTTGATGATGATGGTTTCCCCGGGCTTCAGCCCGCTTGCCACGGTGCGCAGCCCATCGTTCATCGCGCCGAGCTCGACGGGGCGGTATTCCGCCTTGTCGTCGGCGCCCAGGACCAGCACGTAGCGGCGCCCCTGATCCGTGCCGACAGCCTGGTCGTCGATGAGGACGGTCTCCCGCGGGGCGCTGACCGCAAGCACCACTCGCGCATACAGGCCCGGCGTCAGCCGGCCATCGGGATTTGCGAGCACCGCCCGGGCGCGGATCGTGCCGGTGCTGCGATCGATGCGGTTTCCAAGAAAGTCGAGCGTGCCCGAGTGCGGATAGCCGGTCTCCGTCGCCAGACCGACGGCGACCGGGAAGGTTGAACCGTTGCGGCCGGCGGTCTCCGGTCGGGCTCCCCCCAGGAAACTCAGATAGGTGGCCTCGTCGATATCGAAATAGACATGCACCGGGTCTGCAGAAACGATCGTGGTGAGCAGTGTCGCCGCCCCTCCCGCCGCGCCGGCGACGAGGTTGCCTTCGGTCACCAGGACCCTGTCGACGCGCCCGGCGATCGGTGCCGTCACGCGGGAATAGGAAAGATCGAGCTCCGCCGCGGAGACTGCGGCCCGCGCCTCCAGCACCTGCGCTTCCCGCTCCTGCGTTCTGGCCGAGGCGTCGTCATAGGACTTGCTGGATATGGTGCCGTTCGGAACCAGCCGCTTCGAGCGGTCGAGATCGGACTTCGCCTGGGAAAGCAGGACCTCGGCCCGCTGCAATTGCGCCTTGGCATTCTGGAGCGCCACCTGGAACGGCCGGGGGTCGATCTGGAACAGCAACTGTCCGCGTTCGACGAGCCCGCCTTCCGGAACGCTGACGGATTCGATCGTACCGCCGATGCGCGGCCGCAGCTCGACCGTCTTGGTGGCAGCCACGACGCCGGTGAATTCCGACGATGGCGCGATCACCCGCGTGACGACCTCGGCCACGGGCACCTGGGGCGGCGGCGGGATGGGCGCGGCAGTGCCCGCGTCTTCGGAGGCCTGGGCCCGGTTTGCATAGGCGGGCACGTCGTTCAGGTAGGCGAGCGTTGAGCCGGCGCTCAAGGCCACCGCCGCGAGTAGATAAATCGTTGATCTTTTTGCCATTTGGGCCACCCCGTCGTCGAAATAAGCGGCGTCTCCGAAGACTCCGCTTGATGAATTCCGGGGACGGTAATGATTCCAGTTCCAGGAAGGTCAACGCTGCATGAGTGCATTGTTCGAACCTTTTCAGGCTTGCCCGAACAACTGGTCGTGAACTGGCGGGCTGCAGTCATGTCATCGCATCGGACGAGGCGTTCTGGCAGCTTGATCCGCCGCGGGTTCCGGCGCGCGAGATCGGCAGCGCACTCGGCCGCGCAGCGCGCCCGCACCAGGTCAGGCCTCGTAGGCCATCGAGGTCATCATGCCGCCAGCCATGTGATAGAGGTGATGGCAACCCAGCGCCCATTCGCCGGCATTGTCGGCATCGAGGGCGACCGTGACCTCCCCCATCCCCGCCGACACCAGCACCGTGTCGCGCACGGCGCCGGAAAATCGCTGCCTGTTGACCGCGGTCACCTGGAAGCGATGTCCGTGCAGGTGCAAGGGATGGGACGTGCCGGAGTAGTTGAGGAAGGTCAGTTCGACCCGGTCGCCGCGACTCACCACGAACGGACTGTCCTCGCCGCGCGTGGCCCTGACCAGGTCCCACATGTAGTTCGACCCTTCGCGCAGCATCATCGTGTGCCGGCGGGTGACTTTCCTGTCCGCGAGCGGACTGGCGGCGCGAAGGGCCTGCTCGAGCCCGAGGCCGACGGTGGGAAACAGCTCATCGGCGAGATCGGCAAGCTTTTCCACCGGCGCACCGCGGGCGGCGAGCACCACGCCCGTGCGCATCCGCCCTCTTTCCTGAACCGCCAGGACAGGCCAGGCTGCCCTGTCCCTCGGCAGTTCGAGCATGATGTCGAGCCGCTGGGCGACCGCCAGTTCGAAGTAGCGACGATCGACCGGCGCAACGGGCATGCCGTCGACCGTGATCAGCCTTCCGGTGAGCGTTCCGAGATCGATCCACATATTGGTGCTGGCGGCCCCGTTGATGAGGCGCAGGCGAATGCGCCCGCCCGGCTCGACTGAAATGATCTCCGGATCGTCCAGCGTGCGGTCATTGGCGAGCAGCGCATCGTGCAGGCTGTCGGAAGGCGGCGCCTGCAGGTCGGCCGTGTTTTGCGCCCCGCTGCGCAGTTCGGCCAGAATTTCGGCCGGATCGCGGAAGCTGAAATCCTGGAAAAGCACGACTACGTCCTGCACGTCCATGCCGGCCTCGGCCGGATCGCGCACGATCAGCGGAGCGGCAAGCAGCGACTGCCCCTGAAGGCCGAAATGCGAGTGCATCCAGAAGGTCCCCGGCTGCGCGACCGGGAAGTCGTACTCACGCCGGCCGCCGTCGGCTATGGGGTCTTGCGAAAGTCCCGCGACGCCATCCTGCCGCCAGGGCGGCGTAAGGCCGTGCCAGTGGATGACCGTCGGCTCTCCGATGCGGTTTTCAAGCCGCACGCGAAAATGCTCGCCTGCGTCCATGACGAGCCCGTTGCTGCCGTCGGGCTGCGTCAGTCCGAGGACATTTGCCGCACGCCCGTTGACCTCGATGACACGTTTGCCGGCCGTGACGATCTTCTGGCCGGCGGCGGCCTTGCCGGATGCCGGCCAGGCAGGAGAAACGGTCGCGAGAACACCTGTTGCCGAAAGTCTGAGAAAATCTCTGCGACGCATGGGGTCGGTCCCTTCCTGATGGTCAGTTTACGAAACCGATGTCCGCTTCAGTCACGAAGAGGGCGTCGGCCCCGGATAGCGAGATTGCGCGAGCAAGACGATCGGCGCCGAAGGCAAGCATGAGTTCACACCGGCCAGGGGGCGCTGGAGTGTCGCGCAACACATTGCGTCTCGGTCTCGGCCTGATCCGTATGAATGGCCTCGATGCGCCAACGCTGTTCGTCGAAGGTGCCAAAAAAGACCTGTGTGCCATCGATGACGGTGATCGGGGCGACACGCATGCCGGTACGCTGCCTGACCTCCTCGGCGACCGCCGGGTCGCTCATGTCGCGCTCGACGAAGGGCAGGTACTCGGCGTTCAGCCAGCGCTTCAGTGCCGCGCAGTCGGGACAGTCGGGCGTGGTGAATATCTCGATCCAGGGTGGGCGCATCATGGCTGCCTCGGCGTGACGTGGAGGGGGCGACCTGCCAGGCGGGTCGCCACTCGATGAACAAAGGCTGGATCTGCCAGTGACTGGAAGGTCAACATGATTTTAATGACCAGTTCGTCGGCGCCGTAACGCATTGAATTCACGTGACATTTTAATGCGGAACGCCTTGGTGGGCGCTTGTCTTGAACATCCGTTCCCAAGCGATTGGCGCATCGCGTCGAAGTTGCTGCAGCTTGCTGCAAGGCGCAGCAAGCGTCATGGGGGCAAGGTCAAACGGGCGTTTCGGCATTGCCCCATGCTTGGCTTCGAGCATGGAAGAGAGGTGCCTTGGGCGGCAACCGCCGCCTGCTGCCGTTCCGCCCGGAGCGTGAGCGACCGCCCACGCCGCGATTCGAGAGCTAGCCTTCGGGCAACCTCGGCTGCGCCGCACATTTGCATTTGCGGCGCCGACAATTTCCGTTTAAGGCCGAGCTTATGCTGCACCTGCCTGAGAAGCTCCTCGCCGGTTACCGCAACTTCATGACCGGCCGTTATTCGGCCGAGACGGATCATTATCGATCCCTGGCGCGCGAGGGCCAGACGCCGGAGACCATGGTCATCGCCTGCTGCGATTCGCGTGCGGCGCCCGAGACCATTTTCGAGGCGGGGCCGGGCGAACTGTTCGTGGTCCGCAACGTCGCCAACCTGGTGCCGCCCTACGAGCCCGACGGCGAGTTTCACGCCACCTCGGCAGCCCTCGAATTCGCCGTGCAGGCGCTCAAGGTCAAGAACATCGTCGTCATGGGCCACGGCCGCTGCGGCGGCATCCGCTCCGCGCTCGATCCCAATTCGACCCCGCTCTCGCCGGGCGACTTCATCGGCAAGTGGATGAGCCTGGTGGCGCCCGCCGCCGAGTCCATCGCCGGCAACGCCATGATGACGCAGACCGAGCGCCAGACTGCGCTCGAACGCATCTCGATCCGCTATTCGCTCGCCAATCTGCGGACCTTTCCCTGCGTGAACATCCTCGAGCAGAAGGGCCGTCTGGAGCTGTTCGGCGCCTGGTTCGACATCTCTACGGGCGAGCTCTGGGTGATGGATCGCAACACCGGCGATTTCGAGCGTCCCGCCATCGTCTGAGACGGCGCTGCCGTCGCGCCGCGGCCATGCCGGCGTTTTCAGGCCTGAGGGCATCGCTCCTGGCCGTGGCTCTATCCAGCGGACTTGAGTGACAGGTCCAAGCGGGCTTAGCCTGCCGCATGAAGAAAGCGGCGCGGGCTGCAGCGCGCCGGAAGGAGCCGTCCATGACCATCGCCCAGACGCCCGCCGCTGTGCGCCGCCCCATCGACGGCCGCCATCGCCGTATGTTCATCGGTGGCCGCTGGGTCGACGCGGCCTCCGGCCGGACTTTCGAGACGCGCAATCCGGCCACCGGCGAGGTCATCGCCACGGTGCCGCGTGCCCAGAGGGAGGACATAGACAGGGCGGTGTCCGCGGCCCGCACTGCCTTCGAAGGCCCCTGGAGCCGCTTCAAGCCGCATGAGCGGCAGAAGCTGCTGATCCGCATCGCCGAGCTGTTCGAGCGGCACTGGGAGGAGATCTGCATCTCCGACACCACCGACATGGGCCTGCCGATCGCGCGGGCGCGCGGCAACGCCAACCGGGTGCTCGGCATGCTGCGCTTCTATGCCGGCATGGCCACCGCCATCCACGGCCAGACGATCGAGAATTCGCTGCCCGGCGACATCGTCTCGTTCACTCGCAAGGAGCCGGTCGGCGTGGTCGGCGCCATCATCCCGTGGAACGCGCCGACGGCGGCTTCCGTCTGGAAAATCGGCCCGGCGCTCGCCACCGGCTGCGCGATCGTGCTCAAGCCGTCGGAGGAGGCGCCGCTGACGCCGCTGCTGCTGGCCGAGCTGATGGCCGAGGCGGGCGTGCCCGACGGCGTCGTCAACGTCGTTACCGGTACCGGCGCCGAGGCCGGCGCGCCGCTGGCCGAGCACATGGGCGTGGACAAGGTCGTCTTCACCGGCTCGACCGCGACCGGCCAGAGCATCGTGCGGGCCTCCGCCGGCAACCTCAAGCGCGTGTCGCTCGAACTCGGCGGCAAGTCGCCGGTCATCGTCTGCGCCGACGCCGACCTGGAGCGCGCGGTGCCGGTGGCGGCCATGTCGGTCTTCGCCAATTCCGGCCAGATCTGCATCGCCGGCTCGCGGCTTTTCGTCGAGCGCAAGGTGCATGACGCCTTCGTCGAGAAGCTGGCCGCCTATGCTAACGGCCTGCGCATCGGCAACGGCATCGATCCCGAGACGGAGATCGGCCCGCTGATCTCGCCGCGCCAGCTCGAGCGCGTCGAGGGTTACCTGCGCGCCGGGGCGGAGGAGGGCGCCCGCCTGATCGCCGGCGGCTCGCGGCTGAGCGAGGGCCCGCTTGCCGCCGGCAATTTCGTGGCGCCTACCGTCTTCGCCGGCGTCTCCGACACGATGAGGATCGCGCGCGAGGAGATCTTCGGCCCGGTCATCTCGGCGCTGCCCTTCGACACGCTCGACGAGGTCGTGGCCCGCGCCAACGACACGCCCTACGGGCTCGCCGCCGGCGTCTTCACCCGTGACGTCGGCGTCGCCCACCAGCTGTCGCGCCGCCTGCGCGCGGGTTCGGTGTGGGTCAACACCTACCACGCCATCGACCCGGCCGTGCCCTTCGGCGGCTACAGGATGAGCGGCTACGGCCGCGAGGGCGGCGCCGAGCATCTCGACGAGTACCTGAACACCAAGGGCGTGTTCATCCGCATCGACTGAGCGCTGCCCTCCTGCGGATGGCGCGCCGGCCGCGGGCTTGCCTGGCTCAGGGCATCAGCTGGTAGTCGTAGAGCCTGCGATAGAGCCCGCCGCCCTCGAGCAGGTCGGCGTGGCGGCCCTGCTCGACCACGCGGCCCTTGTCCATGACGACGATGTTGTCGGCCTGGTGCACGGTCGAGAGCCTGTGGGCGATGGCGATGGTGGTCCGCCCCTCCGACAGCTTCTCCAGCGCGTCGCGGAACAGCGCCTCGGATTCGGCGTCGAGCGCGCTCGTCGCCTCGTCGAGCAGCAGCACGTCGGCATTGCGCAGGATGGCGCGCGCGATCGACAGGCGCTGCTTCTGGCCGCCCGAGAGGAAGGCGCCGTTCTCGCCGACCTGGGTCTCGTAGCCCTTGGGCAGGGCCATGATGAAGTCGTGCGCATTGGCGGCCTTGGCGGCGGCGGTCACCTCGTCGTCGGAGGCGCCTTCGCGGCCGAGCCGGATGTTGTGCATGATGGTGCCTGCGAACAGGAACGTGTCCTGACTCACATAGGCGATGCGGTCGCGCAGCGAATGCAGCGTCGCGTGCGAGATGTCCTGGCCGTCGAACAGCACCTCGCCGCTGTCGGGATCGTACATGCGCATGATCAGGTTCATGATCGTCGACTTGCCGCTGCCGGACGGGCCCACCAGCGCCGTCATCTTGCCGGGCGGGAAGGACAGGTCGAGCTCCCGCAGCACCGGCTCGCCGTCCTTGTAGGCGAAGCTGACGTCGTCGAACCTGATCAGGCCGGGGCCGTCGGTCAGCGCCACCGCGCCCGGCCGCTCCGTCAGCGTCAGCGGCCGGTCGGCCAGCTCGAACATCATGCGCACGCCGACGAGGCCGCTTTCCAGCGACACGCGCATGCGCGCCAGCCGCTTGGCCGGCTCGTAAGCGAGCAGCAGCGCGGTGATGAAGGACATGATCGAGCCCGCCGTCTGCCCGCCCTGCACGACCAGGAAGCCGCTGACCAGCACCACGCCGGCGATGGCGAGGCCGGCAAGCGTTTCCATGATCGGGCTGGTGCCGGCTTCCAGCGCGGCGATGGTGTTGGCGCGCCGCTCGACGTCGGAGACGGCCCGGTGCATGCGGCTGCGCATCAGGCGTTCCAGGTTGAACGACTTCACGATGCGCACGCCGACCGTGGTCTCCTGCATGACATGCACGATCTGGGTCAGCGACAGGAACTCGGCCTCCATGATCTTGCGCACCCGGCGCAGGATCTGGTTGACGCTGTAGATGGCGATCGGGCCGATGACGAAGGCCACCAGCGACAGCACCGGCTGCTGGATCACCATGACGGCGATGAGCCCGAGCAGGGTGAACAGGTCGCGCACGTAGGACGTGACGATGAGGTCGAGCACGGAGCGCGCGGCCTGGGCATTGTGGGTGACGCGGGTGATCAGGTCGGACGAGGGGACTGAGTGGTAGAAGGAGATGCCCTGCGCCAGGATGCGGTCGTAGATCTTGCGCTGCCGGTCGGCGATGATGGCGTTGCCGACGCGGCTGAGGAACAGGCCCTGCACGAAGGTGGCGAGGCCCTTGACGATGAAGATGCCCGCCACCGCCGCCGCGATCATGTAGACGCGGTTGATGTCCTTGCCGACCGTGAACTCGTTGGTGATGTCCTTCATGATCCAGGCGCTGGCCGCCGTCATGCCGGCCACCACCAGCATCGAGGCGATGGACACGGCATAGCCGAACGCATGCTGGCGGAACGACTCGCGCACCAGCCGCCAGATCAGGCGATGATTCTGGGTCGGGCGAATAAATCCAAGCAAATCAATGGGTCCCTTGGCCGGCGGCCCCCCGCGGACGGCTTATATAATGCACGCTTCGGCGAAGGCAAACCTGTGTCGCCAGTATCCCGGACCTTAAGCCGCAGATCGCATGCGGCGGTGGACAGCCGCGCCCCGGCCAATTGCCGCTCCTGGTGTTTTCCCCTACGTTGACCAAACGATAAAAAGACGTTTCCCAGAAGCTTGCGCAACCAGCCAGAGGTGGATCGAATGCACAGCAATTCCAACAGTTTCGGCATTTCCAGACGCATCCTGATCAAGGCCGCCGGCGCTTCGGCCGCGGTCGCGGCCGTCGGCCTGCCCGGCCGCCCGTTCGCCGCCGACCCGATCAAGGTCGCGGCCATCTACACGGTTCCGGTCGAGCAGCAGTGGGTCAGCCGCATCCACAAGGCGGCCAACGCCGCCAAGGACCGCGGCGACATCGAGTATGTCTATTCCGAAAACACCGCCAACAACGACTATGAGCGCGTCATGCGCGAATATTGCGAGGCCGGCCACAAGCTGATCGTCGGCGAGGTGTTCGGCGTCGAGGACGCCGCGCGCGCTGTCGCCAAGGACTATCCCGGCGTCGCCTTCCTGATGGGCTCCAGCTTCAAGCCCGATGCCGCCGTGCCGAACTTCTCGGTCTTCGACAACTACATCCAGGATGCATCCTATCTCTCCGGCATCGTCGCCGGCGCCATGACCAAGTCGAAGAACATCGGCATGGTCGGCGGCTACCCGATCCCCGAGGTCAACCGGCTGATGAACGCCTTCATGGCGGGCGTGAAGGAAGTCGCCCCCGACACCAGGTTCCAGGTCGCCTTCATCGGCTCGTGGTTCGACCCGCCCAAGGCCAAGGAAACCGCCTTCGCCCAGATCGACGGCGGCGCCGACCTGCTCTACGCCGAGCGCTTCGGCGTCTCCGACGCCGCCAAGGAGCGCAAGGTGCTCGCCATCGGCAACGTTATCGACACCCAGGCCGACTATCCCGAGACCGTCGTCGCCTCGGCGCTCTGGCACTTCGAGCCGACGCTCGACAAGGCGATCGCCGAGGTCAAGGCCGGCAGCTTCAAGGCCGACGACTACGGCGTCTATTCCTTCATGAAGAACGGTGGCTCGTCGCTGGCGCCGCTCGGTACCTTCGATGGCAAGGTGCCCGACGACGTCAAGGCCAGGGTCGCCGAGAAGGAGAAGGCGATCAAGGCCGGGTCCTTTACCGTCGAGATCAACGACGCCGAGCCGAAGTCGAGTTGATGACAGCGCTCTTCTCCCCGTTCACGGGGAGAAGATGCCGGCAGGCAGATGAGGGGCAGCTCAGCCCCTCGGAAGTTTGCGCTGCCCCTCATCCGGCCCTCCGGGCCACCTTCTCCCCGTGAACGGGGAGAAGGGACCTCCAGCTGCCGTTGCCTCATGACAACCGAACCCGACATCGTCCTCCGCCTCTCCGGCATCACCAAGCGTTTTGGCCCGCTTATGGCCAACGACGCCATTTCCTTCGAGCTCAGGCGCGGCGAGGTGATCGCGCTGCTCGGCGAGAACGGCGCCGGCAAGACGACCCTCATGAACATCCTGTTCGGCCACTACGTCGCCGACGAGGGCACGGTCGAGGCCTTCGGCAAGCCGCTGCCCCCGGGCGATCCGCGCGCCGCGCTCGATGCCGGCATCGGCATGGTGCACCAGCACTTCACCCTTGCCGACAACATGTCGGTGCTGGAGAACATCGCGCTCGGTACCCAGAAGCTCTGGCGCCCGCGCCTCGACCGGGCTGCCGCGCGCCAGCGCATCGCACAGCTCGTCGCCGATTTCGGTCTCGCCGTCGATCCCGCGGCGATCGTCGCCTCGCTCTCGGTCGGCGAGCGCCAGCGCGTCGAGATCCTCAAGGCGCTCTATCGCGACGCCGAGATCCTCATCCTCGACGAGCCGACGGCGGTGCTGACCCCGGCCGAGACGGACGCGCTGTTCCGCACGCTCAAGCTGCTCGTCGCCAAGGGCCTGTCGATCATCTTCATCTCGCACAAGCTGCACGAGGTCATGGCCGTCAGCGACCGCGTGCTGGTGCTGCGCGCGGGCCGGCTCGCCGGCGAGCGGGGGACGAAATCGACCGACCGCAAGGAGCTAGCAGCCCTGATGGTCGGGCAGGAGGTCAGGCCGGCGGAGGTCGTGCCGGTCGAGCCCGGGCGTCCGCTGCTGGTGCTCGATGGCATCTCGACCGCCCGCCACAACGGCGCCGCGCTCGACGACGTCTCGCTTGTGCTCCGCGCCGGCGAGATCACCGGCCTTGCCGGCGTCTCCGGCAACGGCCAGGCAGCACTTGCGGCGCTCATCGCCGGCACCCAGCGCCCTACCGCCGGCGGCATCGCGATCGACGGCGCGCCGGTCGGCGGCTGGTCGCCGCGCGCGGCGCTCGGCCACGGCATCGCCCGCATCCCGGAGGACCGCCACGCCGTCGGCACCATCGGCGACATGAGCGTCGCCGAGAACGTCATCGCCGAGCGCTACGGCAGCCCGCGCTTCAGCCGCATGGGCTTCCTCGACTGGAAGGCGGCGCGCCGCTTCGCCGAGAAGATCATCGCCGACTACGACGTCAAATGCCCGTCGCCCGAGGCGCGCATCCGGCTGCTGTCGGGCGGCAACATGCAGAAGCTCATCCTCGGCCGCGCGCTCGATCCCGAGCCTTCGGTCATCCTCGCCAGCCAGCCGACACGCGGCCTCGACGTCGGCGCCGTGGCTTACGTCCACCGCATGCTGCTCGCCGCGCGCGCGCGGGGTGCTGCGGTGTTGCTGATCTCGGAGGACCTCGAGGAGATCCTGGCGCTGTCCGACCGCATCGTCGTGATCTCCAAGGGCCGGCTGTCGGCGCCGTCCTCGCGCGGCGAGCGCACAATCCGGGAACTGGGGGAGCTGATGGCGGGGCACGGCGGGGAGCAGGCGGCGTGATCATCCAAGGCCAGATGTCGTTGCCCCACGCCACCCCCCTCTGTCCTGCCGGACATCTCCCCCGCAAGGGGGGAGATCAGCCGTCATTGTTGTCCGCGCCAATCTCCAGCGTCGCAGGACGAACGTTCGCGTTGAAGCCGCCGGTTTCAATGGCCGCAAGACGAGAGCCGGCGCTGAAACTGCCAATCTCCCCCCTTGCGGGGGAGATGTCCGGCAGGACAGAGGGGGGTGCTGTCCCGCAAACATCTCAGGTCAGCACGGAGCAGACCCATGCGGCTTGAGCCGAAACCCGCACCGTCGTTGGCGGTCACCTTGCTGTATCCGCTTGCGGCGATCGTCGCCACGCTGGTCTTCACCTCGCTCTTGGTGCTTGCCGCCGGCGCCTCGCCGCTGTCGGTGTTCTATCTCGTCGCCAAGGGCGCGGCCGGCTCGCAGTTCGCGGCTCTAGAAACGCTCACGCGCGCAACCCCGCTGATCTTCACCGGCCTCGCCGTCGCCGTCGCCTTCCGGGCCAGGCTCTGGAACATCGGCGCCGAGGCCCAGCTCTATGTCGGCGGCATCGTCACCATCGTGCTCGGCACCGGCGCGCTGCCGCTGCCGTCGGTCGTGCTGATCCCCGTCATCATGCTGGCGGCGATGCTTGCCGGCGGCTTGCTGCTGCTCGGCCCGGCTTTGCTCAAGACCCGCTTCGGCGTCGACGAGGTGGTGACCACGCTGCTGCTCAACTTCATCGTGCTGCTGTTCGTCTCGATGCTGCTCGAGGGCGTGCTCAAGGACCCCATGGGCCTCGGCTGGCCGCAGTCGCAGAAGGTCATCGCCGACGCGCAGCTGCCGCGCATCATCCAGGGCAAGCGCCTGCACTACGGCTTCGTCGTCGCCGTCGTCTCGGCCATCGCCGTCTGGGTCATCATGAAGAAGACCGTGCTCGGCTACGAGATGCGCGCCGTCGGCCATAATCCGGAGGGCGCACGCTTCGTCGGCGTCCCGGTCAACGGCGTGCTGATGAAGACGGCTCTCCTGTCGGGTGGCCTCGCTGCACTCGCCGGCTTCTCCGAGGTTTCGGGCCTCAAGGGCAACCTCAGCCTCGACCTGTCGCCGGGCTACGGCTACTCGGGCATCGTCGTCGCCATGCTGGCGATGCTCAACCCGCTCGGCGTCATCGCTTCCGCCATCTTCGTCGCCGGCATCTTCGTCGGCGCCGACGCCATGAGCCGCGCCGCCAAGGTGCCGAGCTACATCGCCGACGTCATGGTCGCGACGTCGCTGCTGACGATGGTGGTGGCGATCCTTCTGACGCGGTTCAGGGTGAGGTGGAGGTGAGGATGGCTGAGATACTTCCCACCCCCCTCTGGCCTACCGGCCATCTCCCCCGCAAGGGGGGAGATCAGTCGCGTCAACGCCACGCCAATTCTTACCGCGTGGTGGGGCGCTTGGGCCAACAAAGAGATTCTGTTCAGCAGCTGACGAGTGGGCGAGGCGCTGGTGAAGGCCTGATCTCCCCCCTTGCGGGGGAGATGGCCGGCAGGCCAGAGGGGGGTGCAACGGCGCTAGCCTACCAACTCCTCGACCGCCCCACGACCAGGAGCCACTGATGGACGCGCTCGATATCCTCTTCACCGCTTCCTTCTGGGTCGCTGCCATCCGCATCGCCTCGCCGCTGATCTTCGCCACCATGGGCGAGCTGATCTGCGAGCGTGCCGGCGTGCTCAATCTCGGCATCGAGGGCATCATGACCGCCGGCGCCTTCGCCGGCTGGTTCACCGTCTATGCCGGCGGTGACCTGTGGACCGGCGTGCTGGTGGCGGCGCTCGCCGGCGCCATGTTCGGCCTGCTGCATGCCACGCTGACCGTGCCGCTCGGCTTGTCGCAGCATGTCGTCGGCATCGGCGTCACGCTGCTGGCCACGAGCCTGACCTACTTCACCTATCGCCTGGCGCTGCCGGAAGTCACCTCGCCGCCCAAGATCGAGCCGTTCCAGGCGCTGCCGATCCCCGGCCTGTCCAGGATACCCGTCATCGGCGAGGCGCTGTTTTCGCAGACGCTGCTGACCTATCTCGCCTTCCTCAGCGTCGCCGTGGTCGCCTGGGTGCTCTACCGCACGCCGCTCGGCCTCGCCATCCGCGCCGCCGGCGAGAACCCGTCGGCGGTGGAAGCGCAGGGCATTTCCGTCACCGGCATCCGCATGGGGGCGGTGATGGTCGGCAGTGCGCTGATGGCGGTCGGCGGCGCCTTCCTCACCATGTCGGCGTTCAACTCGTTCTTCTTCGAGATGATCAACGGCCGCGGCTGGATCTGCATCGCGCTCGTGGTCTTCGGCTCGTGGCGGCCGGGCAAGGCGCTGATCGGCGCCATCCTGTTCGCCGCCTTCGACGCCTTCCAGGTGCGCCTGCAGCAGATGTCGGGCGGCATCGTGCCCTACCAGGTGTTCCTGATGATGCCCTATGCGCTGTCGATCCTGGCCCTGATCCTGGTGGCGCGCCGCGCTACCTATCCCAAGGCGCTGATGATCCCCTACCAGAAAGGCGAAAGATGAGCTTCGACCTGATCGTCAAGGGCGGCACGCTGCCCGATGGAACCGTTGCCGACATCGGCATCAAGGGCGACAGCATCGCCGCGATCGAATCGCGCATCGATGCGTCCGCCGGTCGGGTCGTCGACGCCTCCGGCAACCTCGTCTCGCAGCCCTTCGTCGATCCGCACTTCCACATGGATGCGACGCTGTCCTACGGCCTGCCGCGCATCAACGCTTCGGGCACGCTGCTCGAGGGTATCGCGCTGTGGGGCGAGCTCAAGCCGCTGCTCACCCACGAGGCGGTCAAGGAACGCGCGCTCGCCTATTGCGACTGGGCCGTGTCGATGGGCCTGCTGGCCATCCGCACCCATGTCGACACCTGCGACGACCGGCTGCTCGCCGTCGAGGCGCTGCTCGAGGTCAAGAAGGAGATCGCCCCCTATATCGACCTGCAGCTCGTCGCCTTCCCGCAGGACGGGCTCTACCGCTCGCCTACAGCCCGCGCGAATACCATTCGCGCATTGGACAAAGGCGTCGACATCGTCGGCGGCATCCCGCATTTCGAACGTACGATGGCCGACGGCACCCGTTCGGTCACCGAACTCTGCGAGATCGCCGCAGCGCGCAGCCTGATGGTCGACCTGCATTGCGATGAGACCGACGACCCGCTGTCGCGCCACGTCGAGCAGCTGGCCTACGAGACCCAGCGGCTCGGCCTGCAGGGCAGGGTGGCCGGCTCGCACCTGACGTCCATGCACTCGATGGACAACTACTACGTCTCGAAGCTCCTGCCGCTGATCGCCGAGGCCGGCGTCTCGGCGATCCCCAACCCGCTCATCAACATCATGCTTCAGGGCCGCCACGACACCTATCCCAAGCGCCGCGGCATGACGCGCGTGCCCGAGATGCTGAAGGCCGGCATCCGCGTCGGCTGGGGCCAGGACTGCGTGCTCGACCCCTGGTATTCGCTCGGCACCGCCGACATGCTCGACGTCGCCTTCATGGGCCTGCACGTCGCCCAGATGTCCTCGCCGGCCGATATGCGCCGCTGCTTCGACATGGTCACCAAGGTCAACGCCGAGATCATGGGGCTCGACCATCTCGGCCTCGAAGTCGGCAAGGCGGCCAGCCTCGTCGTGCTCGATGCTGGCAACCCGATCGAGGCGGTGCGCCTGCGCGCCGAGCGGCTGTGCGTCATCGCCAGGGGCAAGGTCGTGGCCGAGCGGCCCAAGCGCGACACCGCGCTGTCGATCAAGGGCCGCCCGGCCAGCATCAACCGCCGCCATGTCGTGCCGTCGCAGTCGAACTGAAGCATCGCCCGCCCGCTTTTCCGTGCGCCGCGAAAAGCTTACAGTAGAACTCCAGATTCCGGCGCGGCGGAGGGTATGCCATGAAGATCAGGATAGTTTCTTTGCTCTTGCTGGCCGCCATACTCGCCGGCTGCGTCTCCGCCGAGGAGCAGCGCGCGCTCGACGAGCAGAAATGCCGCTCCTACGGCTTCACCAAGCGCAACGACGCCTTCGCCGAATGCCTGCAGCGCATCGAGCTCGACCGCCGTGCAGAGTTCCGCGATCGCCAGGCAGCCTTCGACGACTGGGACCGGCCCTTCGTCGTCTATCGTCCCATCGTCGTTGCGCCCAGGCCGTAACCGCTGGCGCTGCCGCGCAGGAACGCATGGTCCAGGGCTTTTAGCCCTCGCCATGGCGGAAATCCGGGCATAGATAGGCGCGAACCGGGCTTGTCGCGCCCGCCGGACACCTTGCCCATGACGTTCCGTCAAGCCCTCGCTCTGCCCAAGAGCAATCTCGTCCTCGCGGGCATCCTGCTGATGCTGCTCGGCGACTTCATGTTCGCCCTCAACGACGCCATGGGCAAATGGCTGGTCGAGAACTATTCGGTCGGCCAGGTGCTGGTCATCCGCTCGATCGGCGCCTTCATCATCCTTGGCCCGATGATCGCCCGGCAGGGGCTCGCGCCGCTGACCAGGGTCGAGCGGCCGGGCCTGCAGGTGCTGCGTGTCGTGCTCGCCACCGCCGATACCGCCTTCTTCTACGCCGCCGTCGCCTACCTGCCGCTGGCCGACGTCATGACCTTCTACATGGCCGGGCCGATCTATATCGCGGCGCTGTCGCACTTCTTCCTCGGCGAAAAGGTCGGCTGGCGCCGCTGGCTCGCCATCGTGCTCGGCTTCTGCGGCGTGGTCGTCGCGCTCCGGCCCTCCACCGCCTCGCTGTCCTGGCCCTCGCTTTTCGCCGTGGTCGGCAGCCTGTCCTTCGCCATCAGCCTGATCCTCAGCCGCAAGCTGCGGGCCACCAACGACACCACGCTGGTCACCTGGCAGACCATCGGCGCGCTGGTCATGGGCGGCATCATGGCGGCGTCCGACTGGCGTCCGGCCAGCGCCGTCGACTGGTCGGCGATGCTCCTGCTCGGCGTCGTCGCCTGCGCAGCGCACCTGATGATCACGCGCGCGCTCAAGCTCGCGCCCGCCTCGCTGCTGGCGCCGCTGCAATACACGCTGCTGATCTGGGCGGTGGTCTTCGGCGTCGCATTCTTCGGCGACTACCCGGATACGCAAATCCTCATCGGCTCGGCCGTCATCGTCGTCGCCGGCCTGTTCATCTTCCACCGCCAGAAGGTGGTCGACAAGGCCGAGCCCGAGACGGTGCCGACCAGCGTGCACTGAGCCGGCCTCGAGCGCAGGACATGGTACCCCCACCCCTAACCCCTCCCCACAAGGGGGAGGGGAACTCGGCGCCGCCATCCGGGCTGTGTGCCTGTCCACGATCCGGCAGTTGGGTGGGACCAGTATTAGGCGGTTGAGGCGGGAATTGATCGTATCGCTGAAGTGGGAGCGCAGCCAAGTCCCCCTCCCCCTTGTGGGGAGGGGTTAGGGGTGGGGGTACCGACGCCAATCCTGTAAGGCGTTACTTACCTTCCCAGCACCAGCGCCCAGTAGCGTTTGTCACTGCCCTTGCTTTCGCGGACATAGGCGAGGCCGAACTTGCCGAAGCGGGGGTCGAGCATGTTGCGGCGGTGGCCCTCGGAGTTCATCCACATCGAGAACAGCTTGGCCGGCTCCATGCCGCCATGGGCGATGTTTTCGGCAGCGGCACCGGCAACGCCGTTATCATTCATGCGCGCGGCGAAATCCTTGCCCCAGCCGGTGGTGTGCTCCATCTTGCCGCTGGAGGCCATGAAGGCCGCCTGCTGCAGGGCCGCGCGCTCCAGCGTCGCGTCGGGCTGCAGCGGCGGCAGGCCGTATTCCGACCGGATCGTCTGCAGATAGGCGACGCCGCTCGTCGATGCGCCGGCGCCGTCGCCGGCCATGTTCGCGCCGGTCTGGCAGGCGGCGAGCAGCATCAGGCCGCCCAGTGCCGTTGCGCGCAGTGCCGCGCCGCCGATGCGTCTCGTCATGATCATGTCCTTGTCCCGTGCCCGTCCTTGCGAGCCTTGATAAGGCAGATCATGGCTTTTTGGCGGAGTGCGGCGCCGCGCCCCCGGTCCGGCGCGCAAATGTCGCCGGTGCCGGGCATGCCCCTTGGTTCCGCTCAGGCCTTCACGCGTGCCGCGGCCGGATCGAACAGCGGCGCGAGATGGACCTTCGCCGGCACCCGCTCCATCGCCACCACCAGCTCGTAGCTGCCGCCTGACAGGAAGGCATCGTCGACGCCCGCCGCATTGCGGACGTAGCCGAAGCCGATGTTCTTGCCGACGGTGTAGCCATAGCCGCCGCTGGTGAGATAGCCGACCGGCTGGCCGTCGCGCAGGATCGTCTCGCGCCCAACCAGCACGACATTCGCATCGTCCACGGTGAAGCAGGCGAGGCGCTTGGTCAGAGGCGCGTTGCCGGCCTTCTCCAGCGCCTTGCGGCCGATGAAGTCGCCGTCCTTCTTCAGCTTCACCGCCCAGCCGAGGCCAGCCTCGAACGGCGTGTCGTTGGGGGTGATGTCGGAGCCCCAGGCACGGTAGCCTTTTTCCAGCCGCAGCGATTCCAGCGCGCGATAGCCGACCGGGCGGATGCCGTGCGGCTTGCCCGCCGCCATCAGCGCGTCGAACACCTCGCCGGTGGCGGCGATCGGCACATGCAGCTCCCAGCCGAGCTCGCCGACATAGGTGACGCGCAGCGCGCGCACGGCAGCACCAGCGATGCTGATCTCGCGCACGTGGCCGAACGGGAAGGCGGCGTTGGAGACGTCGGCGTCGGTCACCGCTTCGAGCACCAGCCTCGCCTTCGGCCCCATCAGCGACAGCGTGCCGAACTGCTCGGTGACGTCGACGAGCCTGGCGTCCAGTCCCGCCGGGATGTGGTCACCGATCCAGGCGAGGTCGTGGGTGCGGAAGCCGGTGCCGGTGACGATGTAGAATTTCTCGTCCGAAAGCCGCGCCACGGTCAGGTCCGCCTCGATGCCGCCGCGGCTGTTGAGCAGCTGGGTATAGGTTAGCCGCCCGGCAGGCTTCGACACGTCGTTGGCGCAGATCAAGTCGAGCGCCTTCTGCGCGTCCTTGCCCGTCATCTCGTATTTGGCGAAGGACGACTGGTCGAACACGCCGACCGCCTCGCGCACATGCCGGTGCTCGTCGCCCACGGACCCGAACCAGTTCTGCCGGCCCATGGCGTAGACATCCCTGGCCTCCATGCCCTCGGGCGCGAACCAGTTGGGCCGCTCCCAGCCGAGCTTGGAGCCGAACACGGCGCGGTGCTTGTTCAGCCGCTCGTAGAGCGGCGAGACGATGTAGGGCCGGCCGCTCTCATATTCCTCGTGCGGATAGCCGACGGTGTAGTGCTTGCCATAGGCTTCGAGCGTCCGCTCCGACACCCATTGCCGGTCGCGGTGCAGGCCGGAAAAGCGCCTGATGTCGACCACCCAGAGGTCGAGCGGCGCCTCGCCGTCGACCACCCACTGCGCCAGCACCCAGCCGGCGCCGCCGCCCGAGGCGATGCCGAAGGCGTTGAAGCCGGCGCCGACGAACATGTTCGCGCACTCAGGTGCCGCGCCAAGAATAAAATTGCCGTCGGGCGTGAAGCTTTCCGGGCCGTTGATCATCTGCTTGACGCCGACGTCAGCCAGTCTGGGCACACGTTCGATCGCCTGCACCATGTGCTGCTCGAAATGGTCGAAGTCGTCGTCGAACAGGCGGAACTCCCAGTCGTTGGGCACGTCGCCCGTCGTCCAGCCTTGCGGATTGGGCTCGTAGCCGCCCATCACCAGACCGCCGACCTCTTCCTTGAAGTAGGTGCGGCGGTCTGGGTCGCGCAGCGTCGGCGCGTCGGTGGCGAGCCCGGGCAGCTTCTCGGTGACGATGTACTGGTGCTTCACCGGCTGCAGCGGCACGTTGATGCCCGCCATCGCCCCCACCTGCCGGGCCCATTGCCCGGCGCAGTTCACCACCTTGTCGCAGGCGATGTCGCCCTGGTCGGTCCTGACCTTGAGGATGCGGCCGTCCTTCATCTCGAAGCCGGTCACGCGCACGTTCTCGAACAGCTTGGCGCCATGCATGCGCGCGCCCTTGGCCAGCGACTGGGTGATGTCGGAGGGGCTCGCCTGGCCGTCGGTCGGCAGCCAGGACGCGCCGACCAGGTCCGACGTCTCCATCAGCGGCCACATGCGCTTGACCTCTTCAGGCGCCACCAGCTGCATGTCCATGCCGAAGCTTTTCGCCGTCGTCGCCAGCCGCTTGTACTCGGTCCAGCGGTCCTGGTTGGTGGCGAGCCTCAGGCAGCCGGTCATCTTCCAGCCGGTGGCAAGCCCGGTCTCGGCCTCCAGCCCCTTGTAGAGCTCGACCGAATATTTGAGTACGCGGGTGATCGAGGCCGAAGAGCGCAGCTGCCCCACCAGCCCCGCCGCATGCCAGGTCGAGCCCGAGGTCAGCTTGCCCTGCTCCAGCAGGATCACGTCAGCCTTGTGGTCGCGGGCGAGGTGGTAGGCGGTCGAGCAGCCGATGATGCCGCCGCCGATGACGACGATCTGCGCGTGCGAGGGGAGGGCCATGTCTACAGTTTCCCGTAATGGTTCTGGTAGGTTTCGAGCGCCGCCTCGAGCTTGTCGAGGTTCTCGGCAGTGTAGGCGACATAGTCGACGCCGGGGGCGGAGAGGTGGAGTTCCGAGACCATGCTCCACATCGCCTCGCGCAACAGCGAGGCGCATTGCATGGCCGCATGCGAGCGGCGGATGGCCTGGTCGGGCCTGCCGCCGAAATAGACCGCCAGCAGTTCGTCGGATTCCTCCACTGACATGCCGGCGTTAGAGGCGGCACCCGCAAGGTCGAACATCGCTGTCGAGAAGCCGGCATATTCGAAGTCGATCAGCCAGAGCCTGTCGCCGTCGTCGAGGAAATTGGCCGGCAGGAGGTCGTTGTGGCCGAAGATGATCGGCAATGGCGCCTGCGCCTTCTCCAGCCGCTCGGCCAGGTCCAGGTAGCGTGGCAACTCTGCCGTCATCCGGCTGCCGCCGGCGGCAAGCGTACGCGCATAGTCGCGGATGACGTGGAAGGCCCAGAACATGAAGCCGGGGCCAAAGACGTGGCGCGGCATCTCCTCGTGGAAGCGCCGCATCAGCCGGCCGATCCGGACGGTGTTGGCGCGCACGTCGTCCGCGCCATAGGTCTTTGCGCCGAGATGTTCGCTCACCATCACCCCGGGCTCTGCATATTGCAGCTCGGGCGCGAAGCCGGCCTCGAAGGCGGCCTTCGCCACCATCGCCTCGCGGTCGCGGAAGACGTGGTGGAACGGGTAGTCCTTGCCGAAGCGCACCACGTGGCGGCCGTTGCGGTCCTCGACCAGCCAGCTCTCGTTGCTGATGCCGCCCTTGAGCGGAGCGATCGCGACTGCCCCGTTCCACAGGGGCAGGGCGCGGATGCGGTTCTCGCTCGACATCATGCGGCTCCTCCGTGCCCGAGGGTGATCGCCTTTGAAACCACCCCCACCCCCAACCCCTCCCCACAAGGGGGAGGGGGACCTTGCTGCACGTCAGCCACGCAAGAGCATTCGAACATCTTGGTGGCAGCGGTAGTGAAGCCGGTTCCCTCCCCCTTGTGGGGAGGGGTCAGGGGTGGGGGACAGGCCTGGGCGTGTTCCTCAAATGCCAGTCTCGTGCGCCGCGGCAGCCAATGTCAACGCCATTTTGTGGTTTTAGTTGTTCTTTTGACCGTATATGTTGAGATCGGTGCCATAAATGCGATAAGGTCGGTCAATTCCATCCTCAGATTCGGCCAAGCGCCGTCTGACCGGGGCCGCCTGATGAACCATTCAAAGCGTCACAGCGAAATCCTGCGCCTGCTCGAAACCGAGGGCACGATCACCATCGCCGATCTCGCCGACAGGCTGGGCGTGTCGCTGGAAACCGTGCGCCGCGACGTCAAGCCGCTCGCCGACAATGGCGCGATCCTCAAGATGCATGGCGCCATAGGACTGCCCGCCGTGGTGGGCGAGGCGCCGTTCGAGCGGCGCATGCGCGAGAATGCCGAGGCCAAGCGCAGTATCGCCCGGGTGGTCGCCGCCACCATCCGCGACGGCGACTCGGTCATGCTCGACACCGGCACCACCACAAGCTACCTCGCGCGCGAACTGCTGGGCCATCGCCGGCTGACAGTCGTCACCAATTCGTCCGACATCGCCCGCACGCTGGCGACCGTCAACGGCAACAAGGTCTACATGGCCGGCGGCGAGCTGCGCAGCGACAGTGGTGCGGCCTTCGGCGTCTCGGCCATCGAGTTCGTCAGTCGCTTCGCGGTTGCCCATGCCGTGATCTCGGCCGGCGCGGTCGACGCGGCGAACGGGGTGATGGACTACAATCTCGAGGAGGCCGAGTTCGCCCGCACGGTGCTGGCGCGCGGCCAGCGCTCGGTGGTGGTCACCGACCACACCAAGTTCGGCCGCCAGGGGCTGGTCCAGGTCTGCGGTTTCGCCGGTTTCGGCGAACTGGTCACCGACCGCGCGCCGCCGGCCGACCTCGCCGAAGCCTTGGCGGCGGCCGGCACCGAACTCACCGTCGCCGGCGCGCAATAGCCGGGTCCGGGCAAGGAAAAGCTACTCCCACCGAAACTCTACCCCCACCCCTGACCCCTCCCCGCAAGGGGGAGGGGGATTCTGCTGCACCGTCCTTGCCGCCGAAAATCGTCGAAGGTAGGCGCGTGAGGGCCGTGCCACAAAGTCCCCCTCCCCCTTGTGGGGAGGGGTCAGGGGTGGGGGTATCGGATGCCCCTTCGGCCCTACGCCGCCGGGAACACCATCCTGAAGCAGGCGCCGCCGTTCCGGGCGCGGTCGAGCTCGACGCGGCCGCCATGCATCTGCATGATCTCCTGCACCAGGTTCAGCCCCAGCCCGGCGCCGTGGCCGCGCGGGCGCAGGCGGTAGAACGGCTCGAAGATCCTGTCGCGTTCGGCTTCCGGCACGCCTTCACCCTCGTCGCTGATCTCGACCGTAGCTGGCCGCGCCACGGTGATGGTGATGCGCCCGGCATTGCCGCCATGTTCGATGGCATTCTGCACCAGGTTGGTGATCGCCCGCTCGATCGCGGTGCGGTCGCCTTTGACGGACAGCTCGTCCGCCGCCGGTTCGAACGACATCTCGTAGCCCGTGGCGAACGCCACCGGCGCAAGGTCGACGACCACGCCGCGCGCCGCCGCCACCAGGTCGATCGGCGTGAGCCCCTCGGGCTGCCGGCCCAGCCGCTGGATGTCGAGCAGCTGGTCGGTGAGCGTCGACAGCCGCGCCGTGTCCTGCAGGAGCCGCGCCCGCTCCGGCGTCGCCGGCAGCGAGGTGATGCGGGTGTTGAGGATGGCGACCGGCGTGCGCAGCTCGTGCGCGGCGTCGATCAGGAAGCGCTTGTGCCGCTCGTAGCCCCGGTCCAGGCGGTCGAGCGCGCCGTTGACGGCCTTCACCAGCGGCGCGATCTCGGTCGGGATCCGTGCCACCGGCAGGCGCACGCCGCGCGCGTCGACGTCGATCTTCTCGGCCAGCTGGGCCGCCTGCCTGAGGCCCTTGAAGGCGTTGCGCACCACCAGCGGAATGACCACCAGCGTCGCCAGCCCCATCACCCCGCCGATCGGCAGGATGGCCTGCAGGAACAGTTCGGGCGTCACCGCCAGCAGTGCGGTGAGCCGGAACCGGCCCTGGGCGCCGGTGAAGATCTGCACGCGCCCGGCCTTGGTCTCGTACCAGGAGACGATGGCCGCCGGCAGCGTCGTCCCCCTGTTCCAGACCAGCTTGGCATTGTCGATGTTGTCGAGCGAGGCCGCCAGGCGGGCGAATTCCTGCGGGACGATGCCTTCCGCAAGCGAATGTCCCTGCTCGTCGCGCATCACGAACCACAGGTCGGGCACCTCGGCGCGCAGGTCGGCGAGCGCCGGGCTTTCCTTCAGCACGAGCCCGCCCAGGTCGTCGCGCCGCACGTCCTTCTTGAGGATTTCGACGGCGCGGCCTTCATATTCCTGCGGGATGACGCCGGTCACCACGAAGCCGCCGATGACCAGCGCGATCAAAAGCGTCAGCATCACCACCTGCAGCACCACCAGGCGCCACACCAGCCGCCATTTCAGCGAGCCGGGGCGGATCAGCCGCCTCAGCGGCGCAAGCAGCAGGGCCGGTCTCATGCAATCTCGCGCAAAAGGTAGCCGACGCCGCGCACGCCGTTGATCTCGACGCCGCATGCGGCGTCGGCGAGCTTGCGGCGCAGCCGCGACACATGCGTGTCGAGGGCATTGGACTGGATCTCGTCGTCGAGCCCGAACACGGCCTCCATCAGCGAAGCCCGCTGCACCATGCGCCCCGTCCGCTTCATCAGCGCCTCCAGCACCAGCAGTTCGCGGCGCGGCAGCGACATGGCTTCGCCGCGCACCGAGACCTCGCGGTGGCCGAGGTCGAGGACGAGCTCGCCGGCGCGGATGACCTGCGCCTGGATCGCCGCGGGACGGCGCAGCAGCGCGCGCAGCCGCGCCAGCAGCTCCTCGAAGGCGAAGGGCTTGGCCAGGTAGTCGTCGGCGCCCATGTCGAGCCCGTCGACCTTGTCGGCGGTGTCGCCGCGCGCCGTCAGCACCATGACCGGCGTGGCGTTGCCGCGGGCGCGCAGCCTCGGCACCAGCGTCAGCCCGTCGCCGTCGGGCAACTGCCGGTCGAGCAGGATCGCGTCGTAGCTCTCCGCGTCGGCATAGTCTGCGGCTTCGAGCAGCGACGCGGCGTGGTCGCACACCATGTCGTGGCGCTTCAGCGCCGTGCGCAGGGCGGAAGCCAGTTCCGGCTCGTCTTCGACCAGCAATATGCGCATCTTCGTCTCCGGCAATGTGCGGCTCCGGCTGGAGCATCTTGCGATCAGACGGGTTCGTCTGGTGTCGCGAAAATGCGGCTGGGAAAAACAGCTGGAACGGCGAAACTGGATTCTTCAGAAATGCCCGCCGCTCTAGTGCGCCAACATTGCGAAAGCATTGCGACCTGATCATTCTTGCCGATGCAACTCGGGAATGCCTCAATTCCGCCGATTCTCGCAATGCAGCTGCAATCCAGCAGTCGCAAGCAGTCTTCGCCAGGAACCGGCGCCGATTCGCCGGCGGGACATGCGAGAGGGGGTTCGAAATGGCTGCAGGCGACGCTTTGTCGTTTCTCAAGGCATGGGCTTCGGCGCCGCGCAGGATCGGCGCCATCGCGCCGTCGGGCGCGAGCCTGGCCACGCTGATCACCCGCGCCATCGGTCCCGACACCGGTCCGGTGCTGGAGCTCGGCGCCGGAACCGGATCGTTCACCCGGGCGCTCGTCGCCCGCGGGGTGAAGGAGCGGGAACTGACGCTGGTCGAGCTCAACCCCGAGTTCGCCCGCCTGCTCAGGCAGCGCTTTCCGGCGGCGCGCGTTCTCGAGGTCGACGCGGCCGGGCTGCGCCAACTCCCGGACTTCGAGGCAAGCAGCGTCGGCGCCGTCATCAGCGGCCTGCCGTTCCTGGCGATCCCGCCGCGCCAGACCTACGCCATCCTCGAAGGCGCCTTCGCAAGCCTCGAGGCGGACGGGGCGATGTATGTCTTCACCTACGGCTTCCGCTGCCCCATCGACCGCTCGGTGCTCGACCGTCTCGATCTCGAAGCGGCCCGCGTCGGCCACACCTTCCGCAACATCCCGCCGGCCGCCGTCTACCGCATCAAGCGGATGAAGCCGGCCAAGGGCTACGACTGGCGCTTCGCATGATCCCGTCCTTCCTCGGCCTTGGCGTGCTCGGCGCCGGCGTGCTCGCCTTCACCGAGAAGATTTCGCCGGTGCCGCCGTCGCATGTGCTGCTCTTGTTCTTCGGCATGACCGCCGCGCCGGACTGGCAGACGCTGGTGGCCTTGATGCTGGCGACGACGCTGGGTTCCGGCACCGGCTCCATGCTCTGGTACGCCGCCGGCAACTGGCTCGGCCCGGACCGCGCCGATGCGGTCGTTCGCCGTTTCGGCAAATACGTGCTGCTCAAGCACGCCACCTACCAGCGGCTGGCGCAGGCCTACCGCCGCAACAATTTTCGCGCGTCGCTGATCGCCCAGCTGGTGCCGGTGGCGCGCACCTACCTGGCGCTCGAGGCGGGCGTGCTGCGCCTGCCCTTCCTGCCCTTCGCCGTCGCCACCATCTGCGGCAGCCTGATGTGGAACGCCGCCTTCCTCACCGGCGGCTACATGATGCGCGAGAGCGGCCGCGACCCGGTTGCCCTCGGCTTCCGCATCATCCTGATCGTCGTGGCCGTCGAGGTCGTCTTCATCGTCGCGCTGAAGCTGTCGGCGATCGCCCGGCGGGCGGCCGCCGACAGTTCACCGGACGAGGCGCCGGTTCAATCCTCGACGACCCTGTAGATGTTCCAGTAGGACGAGCCCGAGACCACCAGGGGTTCGAGCTTCTTGCCCCACTGGGCGTGGGCGTCGATCTTCGAAATCTTGGCGAACATGTCTTCGAGCTGCGCCAGGCTCTCGACCTGGTGGTTGACCTCGATCGTGGCTTCCTTCGCGCCGAGCGATCCGGTCAGTATCTGCATCGCCATCTTGTCGGTCCCGGCCTGGGGACCGATCTCGCGCTCCCACTGGCGCATCAGCTCGATTGCGCTCTGCTTGTGCCCGAAGCGGGCGTCGATCTTCCATCGTGCCACGAACATGCTTCTCTCCCATCAGGGTTGGAGGCCTCCGTTCCTACTGTAGCACTTGCCTGTCTTTCTAACGAACGTAGCGGGGCGGCCAAACGAAAGCGGCCGGATCTGGCCCGACCGCCTTGCTCGAATGTCCCGGTCGGATGGTTTTCAGGCGGCGTCCTGCCTGGGGCGCCTGATCTTGGCGGCGGCCTCGACCACCGTCGGCTTCATGCCCGCGCCGCCGGCATCGACCATCTCGAAGAACTGGCGCCGCATGCGCGGGTCCCAGAACTTGTTGATGTGCTCGGCGATGCCCGCAACACTTTCGTCATGCGGCTTGCTATCGAAGAACGTGGCGATCTGGTTCGCCATGTAGACGAGCTTCTGCTTGGTGCTCATCCTGTCTTCGTCATCATGCGACATTTTTCGCGGCTCCGGTATTCACACGGTCGGGGTGGGTGAAGATGTCGAAATCGTCGCCGCGCACCAGCGCGACGAGCGTCATGCCCGCCTGTTCGGCGGTGCGGATGGCAAGTGCGGTGGGCGCCGAGACGGCGATGATGAAGGGCGCGCCGATCGCCGCCGTCTTCTGCACCATCTCGACCGAGACGCGGCTGGTGACGACAACCGCGCCCAAGCCGCCGTCGATGCCGGCCCGGCTCAGCGCGCCGGCCAGCTTGTCGAGCGCGTTGTGGCGGCCGACGTCCTCGCGTGCCGCCACCACGCCCTTGCCGGGCACGTAGAAGCCTGCGGCATGCACCGCGCCCGTCTCGGCGTGCAGCGGCTGCATCTTGGACAGCATCTTCACCGCCTGCACGATGTCGTCGGCGCAAAGGTGGAGCGTCGGCCGGTGCACGTCGCAGACCGAGCGCATCGCCTCCTCGATGGATTCGATGCCGCACAGCCCGCAGCCCACCGGGCCGGCGAGGCGGCGGCGCCGCTGCTCGAAACGGGTGTTGGCCTTGTCGAAGAGCCTGATCTGGATGTCGATGCCGGCCTCGACGTCGAGCACCTCGATGGCCTCGATCTCGGCGGCCGTTCCGACGATGCCTTCGGTCAGCGAGAAGCCGAGCGCGAAATCCTCGAAATCGGCCGGGCTCGCCATCATCACCGCATGCGTCGTGCCGCCATAGGACAGCGCCACCGGCGTTTCCTCCGGCACCATGCGGTTGGCCACCGACGTCCCGCCCGCCCGGCGGGCGAGGCGGGAGGTCTGGGTGATGGCGGGGCGGTCGGTCATGGCAGCGACACGGTCTTGTATGAACGATGCCCCTCATCCGCCTGCCGGCACCTTCTCCCCGTGAAGGACGGGGAGAAGGACGAAGCTCCGGCGTGGATGTCTCCCTCTCCCCGCGTGCGGGGAGAGGGTAGGGGTGAGGGGCAACTCAGCAACGGGCTACTCCGCCGCTTCCATGTGGCCGGCGATGCGACGGCTCTGCTGCGCCTGCTCGTTATAGTCCTTCTGCCAGTCCGAAGGACCGTTGGAAGGCGACACCTGCACCGCCGTCACCTTGTATTCCGGACAGTTGGTTGCCCAGTCCGAGAAGTCGGTGGTGATGACGTTGGCCTGCGTATCGGGGTGGTGGAAGGTGGTGTAGACCACGCCCGGCGACACCTTGTCGGTAATCGTCGCCCTGAGCGTCGTCTCGCCCGAGCGGCTCTGCAGCCGCACCCAGTCGCCGTCGCGCAGGCCGCGGTTCTCGGCGTCGTGCGGGTGGATTTCCAGCACGTCCTCGGCATGCCAGGCAACGTTTTCGGTGCGCCGGGTCTGGGCGCCGACATTGTACTGGCTGAGGATGCGGCCGGTGGTGAGCAGCAGCGGGAAGCGCGGGCCGGTCTTTTCGTCCGTCGCCACATATTCGGTGCGGATGAACTTGCCCTTGCCGCGCACGAAGCCGTCGATGTGCATGATCGGAGTGCCTTCCGGCGCCTTGTCGTTGCACGGCCACTGCACCGAGCCCATCTTCTCCAGGAAGTCGTAGGAGACGTTGGCGAAGGAGGGCGTGGTCTTGGCGACCTCGTCCATGATCTCGGACGGGTGCTTGTAGGCCCAGTTGAGGCCCATCGCCTGGGCGAGCTTCTGCGTCACTTCCCAGTCGGCATAGCCGTTCTTCGGCGACATCACTTTGCGCACGCGGTTGATGCGGCGCTCGGCGTTGGTGAAGGTGCCGTCCTTCTCGAGGAAGGTCGAGCCGGGCAGGAAGACGTGGGCGTAGTTGGCGGTTTCGTTCAGGAACAGGTCCTGCACGACCACGCATTCCATGGCGGCGAGGCCGGCCGAGACGTGCTTGGTGTCGGGGTCCGACTGCAGGATGTCTTCGCCCTGGATGTAGATGCCCTTGAAGGTGCCGTCGACGGCGGCGTCCAGCATGTTGGGGATGCGCAGGCCGGGCTCGTCGTCCAGCTTCACGCCCCACAGGCTGTCATAGATGTCGCGTACCGCATCGCCCGAGATGTGGCGGTAGCCCGGCAGTTCGTGCGGGAACGAGCCCATGTCGCAGGCGCCCTGCACGTTGTTCTGGCCGCGCAGCGGATTCACGCCGACGCCCTTGCGGCCGATATTGCCGGTCAGCATGGCGAGGTTGGCGATGCCGATGACGGTGGTCGAACCCTGGCTGTGCTCGGTGACGCCGAGGCCGTAGTAGATCGCGCCGTTGCCGCCGGTGGCATAGAGCCGGGCTGCGCCGCGGATGGTTTCGGCCGGCACGCCGGACAGCTTTTCGACTTCCTCCGGGCTGTGGCGCGGATCGGAGACGAATTCGGCATAGTCCTGGAATTCCGACCAGTCGCAGCGCTCGCGGATGAACTGTTCGTCGAACAGCCCTTCGGTGACGATGACATGCGCCAGCGCGGTGACGACGGCGACGTTGGTGCCCGGCTTCAGTGCCAGGTGGTGCGCTGCCTCGATATGCGCCGACTTCACCATTTCGGTGCGGCGCGGATCGATGACGATCAGCTTGGCGCCGGCGCGCAGCCGCTTCTTCAGCCGCGAGGCGAAGACCGGGTGGGCCGAGGCCGGGTTGGCGCCGATGATCAGCGCGACGTCGGTGTGCTCGACCGAATCGAAGTCCTGCGTGCCGGCCGAGGTGCCGTAGGTCTGGCCGAGGCCGTAGCCGGTCGGCGAGTGGCAGACACGCGCGCAGGTGTCGACGTTGTTGTTGCCGAAGCCCTGGCGGATCAGCTTCTGCACGAGGAAGGTTTCTTCATTGGTGCAGCGCGAGGAGGTGATGCCGCCGATGGCGCCGCGTCCATACTGGTACTGGATGCGGCGGAATTCCTTGGCCGTGTGGGCGATCGCCTCTTCCCACGACACTTCGCGCCACGGATCGGCGATGTTCTCGCGGATCATCGGGTTGAGGATGCGCTCCTTGTGGGTGGCATAGCCATAGGCGAAGCGGCCCTTGACGCAGCTGTGGCCGCGGTTGGCCTTGCCGTCTTTCCACGGCACCATGCGCACCAGCTCCTCGCCGCGCATCTCGGCCTTGAACGAGCAGCCGACGCCGCAATAGGCGCAGGTGGTGACCACCGAATGTTCGGGCTGGCCGATCTGGATGACCGACTTCTCCTGCAGGGTCGCCGTCGGGCAGGCCTGCACGCAGGCCCCGCACGACACGCACTCGCTGTCGATGAAGGCTTCCTGCATGCCGGCCGACACGCGGCTGCCGAAGCCGCGGCCCTCGATGGTCAGCGCGAAGGTGCCCTGCACCTCTTCGCAGGCCCGCACGCAGCGCGAGCAGACGATGCACTTGGCCGGGTCGTAGGTGAAGTACGGGTTGGACTCGTCCTTCGCCATCCAGTTGAAGTTCTCGCCGCCGTCGCGCTTGGCAAAGACGTGGTTCTCGCCCTCGTAGCCGTAGCGCACGTCGCGCAGGCCGACCGCACCGGCCATGTCCTGCAGCTCGCAGTCGCCGTTGGCCGCGCAGGTCAGGCAGTCGAGCGGGTGGTCGGAGATGTAGAGCTCCATCACGCCCTTGCGGATGTCCTTGAGCCGGCCGGTCTGGGTGTGCACGACCAGCCCCGGCGCGACCGGGGTGGTGCACGACGCCGGCGTGCCGGCGCGGCCCTCGATCTCGATCAGGCAGAGACGGCAGGAGCCGAAGGCGTCGACCATGTCGGTGGCGCAGAGCTTCGGGATTTCGATGCCCGCCTCCATCGAGGCGCGCATGATCGACGTGCCTTCGGGCACGGTCACCTCGAAGCCGTCGATGGTGAGCGTGACCTGCTTTTCGGATTTGGAGGCAGGGGTGCCGAAGTCGATTTCGTGGATGAGACCCATGATGCTGTCTCCTATTCCGCTGCCTGAGCGACCGCTGCCGGCCGGAAGTCTTCGGGGAAATGGTTGATGGCGCTCATCACCGGGTAGGGGGTGAAGCCGCCAAGGGCGCAGAGCGAACCGAACTTCATCGTGTTGCAGAGGTCGCTCACCAGCGCGAGCTGCTTCTCCGGCTCGATGTTGGCCTTGAGCTTGTCGAGCGTCTCGACGCCGCGCGTCGAGCCGATGCGGCAGGGCGTGCACTTGCCGCAGCTCTCGATGGCGCAGAACTCCATGGCGAAGCGCGCCATCTTCAGCATGTCGGCGCTGTCGTCGAACACGGTGATGCCGGCATGGCCGATCAGGCCGTCCTTGGCCGCGAAGGCCTCGTAGTCGAACGGCGTGTCGAACAGCGCGCGCGGGAAATAGGCGCCAAGCGGGCCGCCCACCTGCACCGCTTTCACCGGCCGGCCGCTGCGCGTGCCGCCGCCGATCTCGTCGACGATCTCGCCCAGCGTCAGGCCGAAGGCCACCTCGAACAGGCCGCCATGCTTGACGTTGCCGGCGATCTGGATCGGGATGGTGCCGCGCGAGCGGCCCATGCCGAAGTCCTTGTAGTACTGCGCGCCCTTGTCCATGACGATCGGCACGGAAGCGAGCGAGATGACGTTGTTGATGACGGTCGGCTTGCCGAACAGGCCTTCGATCGCCGGCAGCGGCGGCTTGGCGCGCACCACGCCGCGCTTGCCCTCGAGGCTGTTGAGCAGCGAGGTTTCCTCGCCGCAGACATAAGCGCCCGCACCCGAGCGGATCTCGATGTCGAAGCCTTGGGAGGATCCGAGAACGCTCTTGCCCAGGACGCCCGCTTTCCTGGCCACCTCGACCGCCTTGGTCATGGCGGCGATGGCGTGCGGATATTCGGAGCGGATGTAGACGTAGCCCTTGGTGGCGCCGGTGGCGAGGCCGGCGATCGCCATGCCCTCGATCAGCACGAAGGGATCGCCCTCCATGATCATGCGGTCGGCGAAGGTGGCCGAGTCGCCCTCGTCGGCGTTGCAGACGATGTATTTCTGCTCGGCGGCCGTATCGAGCACGGTCTTCCACTTGATGCCGGTCGGGAAGCCGGCGCCGCCGCGGCCGCGCAGGCCCGATTCGGTCACCTGCTTGACGACGTCGGCGGGCGCCATCGCGACTGCGTTGCGCAGGCCGGCGAGGCCGCCATGGGCCTCGTAGTCGGCCAGCGACAGCGGATCGGTGATGCCGCAGCGGGCGAAGGTCAGGCGCGTCTGCTTGGCGAGGAAGGGCAGCTTTTCCGGGTCGCCCAGCGACAGCTTATGTGCACCACCGGTGGCGAGGCCGGCGTCGAACAGCGAGGCGACGTCCTTGGCTGACACCGGACCGTAGGCGACGCGGCCGGATGCGGTCGCGACCTCCACCATCGGCTCCAGCCAGTACATGCCGCGCGAGCCGTTGCGCACGATCCTGGCGTCGATGCCGCGGGCGGAAACTTCCTTCTCGATCGCCTTGGCGACCTTGTCGGCGCCGAGCGCCAGCGCGCCGGAATCGCCGGGAACGTAGATCGTCACGCTCATGAGCGCACCTCCTCGGCGATCTCGTCGATCTTGTCGGCGTCGAGACGGCCGATCACCTCGCCGTCGAGCATGGCCGAAGGCGCGCAGGCGCACAGGCCGAGGCAGTAGACCGGCTCCAGCGTCACCGCGCCGTCCTTGGTCGTCTCGTGGAAGTCGATGCCGAGCTTCTGCTTGATCTGGGCGGCGATGGCGTCGCTGCCCATCGACTGGCAGGCCTCGGCCTGGCACAGCTTCAGCACGTGGCGGCCGGCCGGCTCCTTGCGGAAGTCGTGGTAGAAGGTGAAGACGCCGTGCACTTCGGCGCGCGACAGGTTGAGCGCCTCGGCGATGATCGGCAGGGTTTCCTGCGGAACGTAGCCGAACTCTTCCTGGACACCATGAAGGATCGGGATCAGCGGACCCTCGAGATTCCTCAATTCGCTGATCACCGCAGATGTCCTCGCGGCGACATCGGTACTTGCAGGCTGCATGACCACGCAGCGCCCTCCCTGACATTCGCGCCGTTCCCTTGGGCGCCATGTTCCTATTGAACCCGATCCCTGGGGCCGGAATCAATAAAGCTGTTTCGTCACATGATAAAAATTTTCTATCGAGTGGACGACCGAGGGGGGAGTCTAGCTCATGAGTTGCGGCGGAAATCGCCTGCCAGCGTCATGGCTTCGTCAAGCAGCGCCTGCACCAGCGTCGTGTTCGGATCGCGCCGCGCCACCACCAGGCCGACCGTGTGGCTGGCGTCGGGCTCGACGATGGGAATGGCCCGGATCGGCTCGGCGAAGCCGAAGGTCTCGGCGAGGTTGAGCGGCATGATCGACGACCACTTGCCGGTCCGGATGTGGGAAAACAGCACGATCATCGAATTCGATTCGAGCGTCGGCCTGACCTGCACGCCGGCCTCGGCGAGGTGCTGGTCGATGATGCGGCGGTTCTGCATGTCGGGGGTCAAGAGGCAGAGCGGCAGCGTGCTCACCTCTTCCCAGGTCACCTTGTCGCGGTCCGAATACTCGTTGCCCGCCGCGGTGATCAGCTGGTAGCGCTCGGCATAGAGCGGCACGCTGGTGACGCGCCCCAGCGGCTCGTTGTCGAGATAGGTGATGCCGGCGTCGATCTCGAAATTGCCGAGCAGCGACAGCACCTCGATCGAGGTGCGCGACAGGACCGAGAAGGTCACGCCCGGATGCTTGTCGCGGAACGGCGTCGTCAGCTTCGGCACCATGGCGAGCGCGGTGGGGATGGCGGCGATGCGGATGCGCCCCGACAGGCCGTGGCGGGCGGCGCGCATCTCCTCGCGCATGGCGCGGGTGTCGCCGACGATGCGGCGCGCCCATTCCAGCACCTGCCGGCCCTCCGGCGTCAGGCCCTGGAAACGCGAGCCGCGCTGCACCAGCATCACGCCGAGGATGTCCTCGAGCTGCTTGATGCCGGCCGACAGCGTCGGCTGGGTGACGCGGCATTCCTCGGCGGCGCGTCCGAAATGTTGTTCCCTGGCGAGGGCGATGAAGAATTCCAGCTTGTCGATCATGCTGCGAAGCTATCTGGAGCCGTCAGCTTGCGCCAGACTGGTTGCGCCGTGGCCGGGCGGGTTACTTGCAGTTGGGGGCCAGCGGTGGTGTGGGATAAGCTTGGACCATCGCTGGCAGGCCAACCTGTGCACGACGCGCGGCACCCCCCCTACCGGTTGATCAGGTTCAGAATGTTTCCGTCCGGATCCTTGAACCACGCCACCCTGATGTCGCCGAATACATGGATGTCGCCCTCGAGCTTCGTCTCCGGCATGTCGTAGTGCTCGAAGCTTATGCCCTTGGTCTTCAGCTCACTGACCAGGCCGTCGATCCTGTCGCCGACCGCCCAGGTCACGGCGGTGGCCTTGTTGGTCCCGGCGAATTCGGAGCGATAGACGTTGACGAGCGTGTCGCCGCTCTTCAGCACCGAGACCTCCTCGCCCATGTGGTCGACCTCCTCGAGGCCGAGCGTGTCTTGGTAGAATCGCTTGGCGCGCGCCATGTCCTTGACCGCCAGATTCGCGACGGCGTTCACGTGACCGAGCATGTCGTTCTCCTTCCGTGCGTTCCCCTCCGCTGCTTCATGCGAGGGCCGGTCACCGTTCGGCGATGGCCTTCAGGTTGGCGAGGCCCTTCTCAAAATCCTTGCCGACCATCTTGTCGAAGTTCATGAACACCTGCATCAGCTTGGCCATGAACGGGTTGGGCCCATGCATCGACCAGGTCACGCGGCTGCTGCCGCCCTGCGGTTCGATGGCGAATTCGGCGACGTTGTGGGCCTGGAAGGGCTTCAGGAAGTCGAGCTTGATGACGATTTCGTTGGGCGCCGAGATGTCGGTGATCTCCATGCGGCCCTGGCCGACCTTCTTGTTGCCGCTCCATTCGTAGACGGCGCCTTCGCCGGCTTCCGCGCCGCTCATCGTCCGCTTGAGGTCGGGGTCGAGCTTCTCCCACGGCGACCAGTCCCGCCAGCGGCGGAAGTCGTTGATGAGACCGAAGATCGTCTCCGGGGCGGCGGCGATGTCGGCGCTGCGCTTCAGCATGAAATGGCTCGGCTTGGACGCCGCGATCGCGAGGATCGCCAGGACGACGAGGCCGAGAATGATTGCGACGAGCTGCATGTCATGATCTCCGTGGCGGGCGTGTGTTCGCTGTGCCTATTCTTGGGCGTTGCCGCTGCTGATCATCCAGGGCGTGCCGAACCTGTCCTTCACCATGCCGAAGCCCTTGGCCCAGAAGGTGGGTTGAAACGGCATGTTGACGGTGCCGCCGTCGGCGAGTGCCGTAAAGACGCGCCCGGCCCGGCCGAGGTCGCCCAGGTCGACCGACACCGAGAATCCGCTCATATCGCTGGCATATTGCGGCGGCGCGTCGGAGGCCATCAGCGCCTGGTCCCCGATCGAAAGCTGTACGTTCATCACCTTGTCCAGCCATTCGGCCGGCACGCTGCCTTGGCCGGGTTCGTCGCGATAGGTGCCCATGCCGGCGATTTCGCCGTCGAACAGCCCGGCATAGAATTCGAAGGCCTCGCGGCAGTTGCCGTTGAAGAAGAGGTAGGTCACGAACTTCATGGCTTCATCTCCCTGTGGACAGGTATCTGTGCCCCAAGGACGCGGCCGGCGGCGCTCACCCGACACGCCGAAAGAACTTATTTCTCCGCCAATAGATGGGGCGGCCGGCGGGGTTGCCAACCGGCAAGGGGGCGGGCTGCCATTTCGGGTAGTTGGTTCTTCGACCAAACTGCATTATCTGAAACCCAACAGGGAGCAGTGCGTTCGCCAAATGACAGTCACCAAGGAAGCCGTGCTTGAGCATCTCAGGACCGTCAACGGCCCCGATTTCACCGGCAACATCGTCGAGCTCGGCCTCGTCTCGGAGATTTTCATCGCCGACGGCAAGGTGTTCTTCTCGATCACCGTGCCGGCCGCCCGCGCGCAGGAGATGGAGCCGCTGCGCGCCGCGGCCGAGCGCGTGGTCAAGGCCATCCCCGGGGTCAGCGGCGCCGTCGTCGCGCTGACGGCGGAAAAGAAGGGCGGCGGCATGGAAGCGCCGGTTCCGCCGCGCCCCGCAGCACCTCGCCCGGCGCCCGCCGCGGCCCCGCGGCCGGCGCCGCATGCGCCTGCCTCGCAGAGCCAGGGCAAGCGCGGCGTGCCCGGCATAGCCTCGATCATCGCGGTTGCCTCCGGCAAGGGTGGCGTCGGCAAGTCGACGACCGCCGTCAACATCGCGCTCGGCCTCGCCGCCAACGGCCTCAGGGTCGGCGTGCTCGACGCCGACATCTACGGTCCGTCCATGCCCAGGCTGCTCGGCATCCATGGCCGCCCGGAAACGGTCGACGGCAAGATCCTCAAGCCGATGCAGAATTACGGCCTCAAGGTCATGTCCATGGGCTTCCTCGTCGACGAGGAGACGCCGATGATCTGGCGCGGGCCGATGGTCATGTCGGCGCTGACCCAGATGCTGCGCGAGGTCGAATGGGGTCCGCTCGACGTGCTCGTCGTCGACATGCCGCCCGGCACCGGCGACGCGCAGCTCACCATGGCCCAGCAGGTGCCGCTGGCGGGCGCGGTCATCGTGTCGACGCCGCAGGACCTGGCGCTGATCGACGCGCGCAAGGGCCTCAACATGTTCAGGAAGGTCGACGTGCCGCTGCTCGGCATCGTCGAGAACATGAGCTACTTCGTCGCCCCCGACACCGGCAAGCGCTACGACATCTTCGGCCATGGCGGCGCGAAGAAGGAGGCGGAGCGCCTCGGCGTCACCTTCCTCGGCGAAGTGCCGCTCGAGATGCAGATCCGCGAGACCTCCGACACCGGCAAGCCGGTCGTCGTCTCCAACCCCGACGGGGCGGGCGCGAAGGTCTATCGCGACATCGCCGCCCGTGTCTGGTCGCGCCTGCAGGAAGAACAGGCCGCCTCGGAGGCGGCAACGCCGACCATCGTCTTCGAATAGGCGAGGGGTCTTTCGCAGGATCGACTGGCGCGGCTCCTGGCGGCCGGGCCTTCAGTCCCCGTGAGCCGCGTTCCGCGCGACGATGCTCGAGCCGGCGCCTTTGGCGCGGCCGGCGTGAACTGCCTTTCCACGGGCTTGCGATTTTTTGGGGGCTCAACTCGTTTTGTCGCCGTTCGTCACCGGTGGCGACACACTCCTGGCCCCGCGCAATCGCATTTGAACTTACCCCCACCCCTAACCCCTCCCCACAAGGGGGAGGGGAATTCCGTGGCACGGCCGGCACGCGCCAATCGTCGGCGACTTTGGTGGCAAAGGGCGGAGATGGTCCCCCTCCCCCTTGTGGGGAGGGGTTAGGGGTGGGGGTATGGGACCGCCAAACCTCAAGGCGATGTGATCGCGCCCCATCAATGGGGAATTTGCAGCCCCGCCATGGCATCTCGTCCTGCACCCCTGGCAAGATTGCCTACTCTGTCTTGCTCGCGATTTGGCAGGTGGGCATATGAAGGCCTGATCTACCCCCTTGGGGGAGATGGGCGGCAGCCCAGAGGGGGTGCGAAGGAATGCAACGCTGAAGGTCTGCTCCCCGAACCGGCTCAGGATGTCCGCCTATTTGTCAGGAACTCTGTCAGCAGACCGCGTGGAAAAACCGCTGCGTTTTTCCACCCCCTGAAAACCTCCCGTATCATTTTCCTCGCGATCTTCCACGGGACCCCGGTGCGCACCGGGCATCGGGGGGAAGCGCCGGTGCCGGGCTGGCGGGAGGTC
>NZ_JARDJI010000013.1:0-137633 GCF_039907765.1 Mesorhizobium sp. CC13
TCCCCACGGCAGCCTAAAGTCCAAAACACCTATCAGTCGCCTCGCTTTGACCGAGGACAACCTGTTGAGGCTCCACAGCTAGCTCGCCCGTTCGAACGATGCCGAGTTGCGCTTTGAGCGCGATAATCCGGTCACCGATCGGGACATCGGCAGGAGGAGCGATAAATGTCCGAAGCTGCGAACGAACTGGCAATCGACACCAAGGCGGCCATGCGCCGCTTGGCGAAATCGGTGGTGATCCTCACCACGCGGTTCGAAGGGCAGCGCCTGGCCATGGCGGCAACCGCCGTCGACAGCCTCAGCATAGAGCCGCCGTCGCTGCTCGCCTGCGTCAACCGCACGGCCTCGATCTTCACGGCGTTCGAGGCGAAGTCCCCATTCTGCGTCAATATCCTCGCGCGCACGCACGAAGTGCTGGCGAAGCGCTGCGGCGGTCAGGTCAAGGGCGAGGCGCGTTTCGCCGAGGGCGACTGGCGCGAGCGCGACGGCATTCCCTATCTCGCCGACGCCCAGGCCAACATCTTCTGCGCCAATGACGGAGAATTCTACTACGGCACCCACGGTGTTTTCGTCGGCCGGGTCACGGACGTGGCGCTGTTTGGCAGCATCGAGCCGCTGATCTATGCCGATGCCCGCTATGTCGGCGCCCATCTCGCCATGTGACAGCCTCTTGGCGGCAGTTGCAGCCGGTGCCCAACTGGGAAGATTTGGCTTGCCAGCTCGTGCAGGAGCGAAAAGACCACATACAGTATGTGCAGATATTCAGACAAAAAACCCCGGCCGGAGCCGGGGTAGACGAGTCCACGTTACTTAAATCATCAGAACTTGTAAGCCACACCCAGGCGGAAATCGTGGGTTCGCATGTCAACATCGTGGATGTCGTTGATGGGGAACTCGAACTCGTTGGCGCCGTAGTCGGAGTACAGATATTCGGCACGAACGACGATATTCTGGGTTGCCCCCCATTCAACGCCGCCACCGACTACGTATCCGGATACGGTCTCGGTCGCAATATCTTCGCCATTGCCTTCATGGTCGCCGCGGAAGTTCGCAATGGCCAGTCCCGCAGTAACGTATGGCATGATCGAACCGACGGCATATCCGGCGCGTCCGCGGAAGGATGCTCCCCAGCGTGACTCGTACGGGATATACGCGTCATCAATGGACACGTCGGCCGACGAGTATTTCAGATCTGCCTCGACACCGAGGACGACATTGCCAACCTGGTGATTGTATCCCGCGTAGACGGCGCCAGCGAAGCCGCTACCGGAGTGGTAGTCATCTTCGAAGTCCAGGTCTTGGAGCGACAGCTCGTTGTAACCGATGGCACCTCCGACATAGACACCGGACCAGTTATAGGCTGCTGCGCCCGGCTCGATCACCACGTTGTCCGCCGCAGCGGCGGCGGTAGCAAATGCAACCAGCGCGGTCGCTGCCCAAAGTATCTGCCTCATTGAAAGCCCCCATTGAGATGCACGGAGCGCCCTTCCAGTTGAGGGAAGGTAACTTGCATCCTTGTGGTTGTAGCAAGGTTCGGACTGTCACCAAAAAGGCACAAATTTGGCATGCCGAAATTGGCCGGGCGGCAAGCCCTTTCCTATGTAGCGGCCAACATCCACGATCGCTCAAGACGGCCAGGCCGGCATCGCGAAAATGCCAGCCCTTCGTTCGTTTGAGCTACAGCCAAAGGCGGCCGGCGCCTGAAGCACCGGCCGCATTGCCTGACTATTCGGCGGCAGCGACGCGCAGCTTCTTACCGCGGAAATGGGGGATCACTTCTGAGCCGATGAGTTCGATCGTTTCCATGATCGCCTCGTGCGGCACCGTGCCCATCTGCGACAGGAACATGATCTCGTCGGCACCCGCCTCGAACAGCCTTTCGACATAGCGGATGCAGTCTTCCGGCGTGCCATAGGCGTCGTTGATGTCGTCGAGATAGCCGTAGACCTTGGGGTTGTAGGCGATCTTGTCCTCGCCGAGCTTGGCGAACTTGTGCTCGCGTACCTTGTCGAGCGCGGCGAGGTGCTCCTCCGGGCTCATGTCGTCGACCCTGGGCTTCGGGCCGCCCTGGTACCAGTGCGAAAGCGCCTCGGCGAAGAAGCGCTGGCCGCGCAGGCCGATGCGGCGCGCCCTGTCGCGGTCGCGCATGACGATTGCGGGGCAAAGCGCCGACAGGTGCTCGGTCGGGCGGAAGCCGACCTGGTCCTCCGCCTTTCGCTCGGCGAAGGCCTTCCGGTAGGCGTCGCTCTTGGTCTTGATCTCGTCCGGGCCACCGAAACCCATGACCAGCGCACCGAGGCCGCGCGAGCCGGCGGTGACCACCGCTTCCCAGCGCGTGCAGGCCATGTACATGTGCGGATGCGGATCCTGCATCGGCTTGGGATGCACCGGGCGCGCCGGGAACTTGATGTACTGGCCGTCATGCTCGACGCTCTCTTCGGTGAAGAGGCGCGGGATCAGGTACATGCTCTCGTCGATCAGCGGCTGCAGTTCGGAAAGCTGGTAGCCGAAGGCGCCGGCTTCCTGCTGGCTGCCGCCCTTGCCGACGCCGAAATTGACGCGGCCGTTCGACAGGATGTCGAGCATGGCGATACGCTCGGCGACCTTGATCGGGTGGTTCATCGCCGGCGGCAGGCAGACGACACCGTGGCCGATCTCGAGCTTCTTCGTCTGGCCGGCGACAAAGGCCAGGAAGGTTTCAGGGGCCGACATGTGCGAATATTGAGTCAGCCCATGGTGCTCGACGCACCAGACGCCGTCGAAGCCGTGCTTGTCCAAGTGCACGCACTGCTCGGCCATCTCGTGGAAGACCTGCTGTTCGGCCTCGCGATGCGTTTCGGCGATCTGCGCCTCGTAGATCATGGAAAATTTCACTGGCAGGCTCCTCCGCTGCAGAACGATGCCCTTCTCGGGTAGGTAAAGTCTCGATCCGGCCACCCCGATTTTCATCGTTCGATCGGGTGAGTTGCTTTCGGTGGGCTGCAAGCGGCGCGGAGGACACGCCATAGGGCGCGCGGTCTCACCCGTTCGAACGATGCATCCGGCGGAACGCCGGACCTCAATGAAGCCGAGCAAGCTCTGCCGGAGAAACGTCTATGGGCGATCGCATGGTTCTGGATGCCGACCTGGCGGCAATGGCGGACGTGATCGCCAGGCGCCCGCCGCTTGATCTGGCTCGTGTCGACATCGCCGCCTTGCGTGCCGCCGTCAACGCGGCTTCCTGGCCGACCGAACGCACAGAAATGGCTGCCGTGGAAGACATCGTCGTGTCGGGCGGCGCAGGCCAGGTCGGAGCTCGCGTCTATCGGCCCCGTCAGGACCGAGGGCTTCCCTTGCTGGTCTTCTTCCATGGCGGTGGCTTCGTGCTGTGCTCACTCGACACGCACGACAACTTCTGCCGCGCGCTGGCCAGGGCCGGCGACTGCGCGGTGCTTTCGATCGACTACCGGCTCGCACCGGAATACCCGTTCCCCGCCGCGTTCGAGGATGCGCTCGCAAGTCTCGAATGGGCAGCGGCCAATGCCGGGCAACTGGGATGCGATCCGGCTCGGTTGGCGCTCGCCGGCGATAGCGCGGGTGGCAACCTGGCGTTGGCGGCAGCCTTGCATGCATCGCCTGCGACGAACGCCGTGCTCAGGCACGTGCTGCTCTTCTATCCGGCTCTGGATCCGACCGCCTCGGGCGCGAGCTATGACCGCTTCCCGGCCACGCCCTTCCTCAGCGCTGAGACGATGCGCTGGTACTGGCGCCAGTATGTCGGCTCGCCGGCGGAGCAAGGCGACCCGAGGGTGGCCATCGCGCGGTCGCCCGTGCTTGCGACCTTGCCGCCAGCAACCGTGGCGATTGCGGAATACGATCCTCTGCGCGACGAGATCGAGGCGCTCTGCGCAATGCTGACCGTCGCCGGCGTCGATCTTGATGCCAGGCGCTACGACGGCGTTTCCCATGGCTTTGCCAGCATGGTCGGGCTGATAGGCAGAGCCCGGCTCGCGATCGACCATGGTGGTGCCCGGCTTCGTACTTCGTTTGGGCACCTGGACCGTTGAGACTAGCGGCCGCGCGGAGGCGCGGACGCCAACCAGACTGGACCGGGTGATGCGCCTGGGAAGGATCCGGCCGTTACCTGGTCCCGTGCGGACGCCGGATGGCCCTTACCCTTCCGCTGTTTCCGCCGCCGCAGAAAAACTGCTCGCCGCCATCGGATTCCAGCCCCGAGACCCCCACATCCGGCGGCATATCGAGCATCTCCAGGACCCTTCCGGTGTCGGGATCGATCCGCCGCACATCGCTCCCGTCACCGTCCCAGGTGGCGTGCCACATTTCGCCGTCCACCCAGCTCACGCCGGTGACGAAGCGGTTGGACTCGATGGTGCGCAGAACGATGCCCGTATCGGGGTCGACCTGATGGATCTTGCGGCCGCGGTGTTGCCCGACCCACAGCGTCCCTTCCGCCCAGGCAAGGCCTGAATCGCCACCGCCTCCTGGTGCGGGGATGCTGGAGAGGACATTGCCGGTTTCCGGATCGATCTTGTGGATGCGGCCCTCGGCGATCTGAAACAGGTAGCGGCCGTCGAAGGCCGTTCCCGCGTGTGCGGCGACATCGATGGTGCGGACTATCGTGCCGCTGGTGGGGTCGAGGGCGTTCAGCCTGTTGCCGGATGCAAACCAGACGTGGCGGCCGTCGAAGGTGACGCCACCCACATGGTCGACCCCTGGAAAGGGGCCGTATTCCTGAAGGATTTCAGCGTTGGCGTGTTTCATGTGCTCATACCCATAGAACCATAAGTCAGCCCTGAACCTATCCGCTCGGCAGCGGACCTGGGAGTAACAGTGTTGTCGGGAACCCGGGCACGGGCGGCGTCATCCACCGGCGCGCGCGCCCCCGCCCGTAGGACTGCACCTTGCCTGAGTTCGAAAGCTGCTCGAGCGCACGCTGCGCGCCGCGCGGACTGATGCCAAGCGCAATCGCCAGGGCCGAGCTCGACCAAGCCTCTCCGTCGGCGAGCAAGGCGAGTACTTCGGCATGCTGCTCTTCGGCGCTTGGGGCCAGCACGACGACCTCGGTCGCGGATCGAGGCGACAGTGCGAAGCCCTGGTCCGTCGCATTCACCTCAGCAAGCGTTCCAAGTCCTGCACGTAGCCGCCCTATTTCGACTCGAAGTCGGGCGCGGTGCGATTCATCTGCGTGCTTCGCCCGGAAGGTGTGCCTGACGAGCGCATCCCGGGTGACGTCCCCGGGCCACCCTTCGGCCAGCGCTCGTGCAAGGGAAAACAGCACCGGGCGTGTCGCAAGCGAGACCGTTGTTCCGCCGCCCCTCACAACGTTGCGGCAGGCATCTATCACGAACGCACCCGAGGCCAGCAGCGCCTCGACCTCCTCCAGGATGAGAAAACGTTCCTTTCCGCGTGCGATGGCGCGCGCCGCCGGCTGCGTCATCAGCAGCGAGACGCTTTCCACCTCTGCCATCAATGCCGGAATGCCGGCAGCCTTCGCCTCGTACTCGGCTCTGCGCAGTGCTGAACGTGCCTCTTTCATCCTCAGGTGCCGGATTGCGATCCCCGCCGCGGCAAGCTCGTAGGCTGTTCTCAGCGCGGGCGAGAGCGGCGCGGGATCAACTTCGGAAAGCAGGCGTCCGGCCTCTTCGAGACGGCCGATCAGCAGCAGGCGGCGGGCTGCGAGAACGCCCGCATGCGCGGCATTGATGCGATCGCCGCGTCGTTCGAGCACTGCCCGTGCCGCATCGAGCGCGTTGGCGGGCCAGGTGAGATCGCGCGATACCAAGGCGATCTCAGCTTCGGCGACCACGCAGCGCGCACGCGCGACCGAATCCTTCTGCCCGAATGCGCGCGTGGCTCGTCTGAGAAGCTCCTTCGCTCGATTGAGATCGCCGAGCTGCGCCATTGCGATGCCGCGCAGGGCAAGGGCGGGCGCATCGTCGCGCAGCGCGATCCTCTTCAAAGCGAGCAGGGGATCGCCCACGGCAAGCGAGTGTGCGGCGGCCGTGATCATAGAGTCCATGGCAATCCCGTCACACTTGTTACTCCCACCCTTCGAACTTCCGGTGCCAGAACTGTCTCGACGCCGACAATTCGATGAGGCGCGAACGGGAAGTGCGCTCCAGCCGCGAGGCGCGAGAAATCGCTAGACTAAACCCAGGAGGTCCAAAGCCATGACTACATCAGCCGAGAACGGACGGAAAGGCAGACAGCCTGCCATGCATACGCCACCGGTCGTGTCGCCGCAGGCGTGGGAAGATGCCCGCAAGCAGCTTCTGGTGAAGGAAAAGGCCCAAAGCCACGCCCGCGACGCCCTGGCGGCCGAGCGCCGGCGCATGCCATGGATGGCCGTTGAGAGGGCCTATGCGTTCGAGGGGCCGGCGGGCAAGGTCAGCCTGCTCGACCTCTTCGACGGCCGGCGCCAGCTGATCGTCTACCGGGCCTTCTTCGAGCCCGGGGTCTACGGCTGGCCCGACCATGCGTGCCGTGGTTGCTCCATGGTGGCCGACCAGGTGGCCCACGTCGCCCACCTGAACGCCCGCGACACGACCCTCGTCTTTATCTCGCGGGCGCCACAGGCGGATATCGCGCGGTTGAAGGCGCGGATGGGCTGGGAGATCCCTTGGTTCACCATCACGGACGGCTTCGATGCCGATTTCGGCGTGGATGAGTGGCACGGCACGAATGTGTTCTTCCGCGACGGCGACCGCGTGTTCCGCACCTACTTCCTCAACAATCGTGGCGACGAGCAGATGGGGAACACCTGGAACTACCTGGACATCACGCCACTGGGCCGGCAGGAGGTCTGGGAGGACTCGCCAGAGGGTTATCCGCAGACCCCGACCTACAAGTGGTGGAACTGGCACGACAGCTACGTCGCAGACGCAGCGCCCGACAAGAAGTGGATCGAGGTGTCGGATGCCGGAGAGGCAGCCTTCCGAGAGCAGAACGCGGGCGCGAAGCCATGAGCCGGGCCTGTTGCGACAAGTTCGGCGGCGAAGAGGCGCCCAGCCAGGACCCCTCGGCTTTCGGGTTGCCAGATTGCCTGGTGCTGGCGGCAGCACCAACCTTCGCCATGATGGCGCTGCTGAGCGGCATCCACAGCGCCAGCGCGGCAGAAATGATCTGCTCGGCCACGGACGCTTCGCCGTTGAGCGGGATGGTCACGATGTACCTGCTGATGAGCGGCTTCCACGCGGGCCCCTGGCTGAAGCTGATCCGCGAGCGTGCACCGGTCGCCTGAGGGGCCGCGACCGGTCATGGCGTACAGTCCGCCATGACCGGTCGCGCATGTCCGGAACCGGTATCAAAGTCGCATGATATACGGAATTGATCGAGCCTGGCTCGGCGTCATCGAGTTGACACGAGCTCCCGGATCAAAAATGCCGCGTGGCACCTGAGCCGTTGCGCAGGGCTGGGGTCGAACGGCCGCGCCTGACCGATCCATCGTCGAACGAGCGGCTTGCGCCCGGGGTGCATGCCGACGTGCACGCGTCTGCTTTCGGCGCCCTCGAATCCTGGAACTCAGTCTCGCAGCCCGTGTTTCCCGTGCTTGGCAGCTTGGCCGTCAACAACCCCAAAATCTCCGCGCACTCATGGGCGCTATACCCGCCATATACCATCAGTTGATAGTAATCAGCTCGTTTGTCTTCCGGGACGTGGAAGCCGCGCCGAAATGCGGCCGCATCCTTGTAGGTTCGAGTGCAGCCAAGCTTGCTGGCGCTGACTTTCAGACTTGCCAGAGAACATCCGATCCTTGCCGCAATATCCTTCAGGGGTTCATTCTTGACGTATCCATCGAGAATGATCTTGCGACGAGCTTCTCCTTTGATCCTTGCTTTCATTTCGGGACCTCCTCAGCCACGCATCCGCCATACCTGAGTGAATACGCCCAAGACTTCGGGGAGTCGTTAGCGTTGCATCCGGATACTTGTCCCGGAGTGCATTTCTCACGCCGCAGGTCAGTGTGATCGCCGGCCTGGTCGACACAGGTTGGCTAGCAGGCAGCGCGTTGCGCCTGGTCTCTCGGATGGGCCATATCAACCGCAAAGTCTTGCCATATGCCCGCGAAGCACCACATGCTTTTGAAGGCATGGACATACCGGAACTCGATATGGCACCAGGCGACGGGGACGCCAAAAGGCAAGACGAGGCAATGGCGACGCCGGCGCCGCCGCTCGACGGCGATCGACGTCGCTGGCCACGCGATGTGCAACGTGACGATGAGGCTGCTCCGTCACTTGCGCCGGTGCTTGAACCTTTGTCGTTTTCAACGCGTGAACTGGCCCCAGAAGATCAATTCGCCGCCTGGCAGGCGCATATGTCGCCGCTTGTCGAAGTCAGGCTGCCAGACGACAGATCGCCGGGCGACGGTTTCCCGGCCGACCACACAGCCTGGAACCTCGTGAGCATGCTGATCGTCCAGCAGTGCGCACCGGCACACAGCTACCTTCGGTCTGTTGCTAAGCTTCGGTCCAGTTCGATCGATCACTGGCATCTTGTCTTGCGGCATTCCGGCCAGTCGTGGACGGAGGTCGATGGCAGGGTCGCGGAATGCGCGCCGGAAAGATTGGAGATCAGATCTCTGGGTCACCCGTTTCGCGGGCGAGCGACGGATTCCAGGAGCCTCGTTCTCTATTTGCCGCGCGATCTGTTCAGTGATGCAGCGGCAACCCTTGACGCACAAAACAATTCCATTCTGTCGGGCAACCTCGCCAATCTCCTGCTCGACTACATCAACAGCATCGAGGCAAGACTGCGCAGTCTCACGGCGGAAGACCTGCCCCGTATCGTGCATGCCACGCGCAGCATGATCGTTGCCTGCCTGGCGCCTCCAGCGGAACACGCTGCGGCCGCAGAACAATTGGCGGGTGTCGCGCTCATGGAGCGCGCGCGCCGATATGTTCACCACAATCTGCATGCGGCCAACCTGACGCCGGATTCGATGTGCCGGGCGCTCGGCGTATCGCGCACGCGCCTCTACCAGCTGTTCGAACCGAGTGGCGGCGTTCTCCACTACATACAAGGCCGGCGGCTGATGGCGGCTCACGTGGCGCTCAGCGATCCGACCGACAGCCGGCGCATTGTCGCCATCGGCGAAGCCGTCGGGTTCGGTTCGGCAGCCAACTTCAGCCGCGCCTTCAGCAAGGAGTTCGGCTACAGCCCCCGCGAATGTCGGAATGCGGCGCTGTTGCCGCCTCCTGCCCACCCTGTTTCGCTTGCCAGGCACGAGAAGGCCTCGTCCTTTGAAGAATGGCTCAAGGCACTCGGCAGCTGAGGGTGCTGGCCGTGGTGGGATGGGCTGAGATCAAGGGAGAGGCCTGCCGGCACGACGACAGACCTCTCGGAGTTCAGGAACGTCGACCATGCTCGCTAGGCAAGCGCCCGCCCGCATGGGCGTGGCTTTCAGTTGTGTTGCTTTGTCTTGCGCTTCTTTCCCAGTCCACTCGTCTTTGCGAGTTCCGATCGCTTTGCACTATGCGCGGCGGCAACCGAGGGATAGTTCTCCGGCAAATTCCAGCGCTCCCGATAGCCTTCAAATGTCAGGCCGTGCTCCTCGCGTAGGTGACGACGCAGGGATTTGTATTTCTTGCCGTCCTCCAGGCAGACCAGATGATCATGCTGAATGGACGCGTTGACGGAAACTGCGGGTCTACCGACGGAAACGGCGGAATGCTCGTTCGGGTCGCTTTTCCTTGCCCGCAGCCGCGCGATAGCGGCGTGAACGTCGCTTATCAGATCGGGAAGGACAGTGGTCGGTATCTGATTGTTGGAAACATAGGCCGTCACAAGATCGGCGGTAAGCTCAACCAAGCCGTCATTGGCTTCGGTGGCGGTCATTACATTCTCCCAAAATATGTTGCCTGGCCGCCTGCCCGGGAGGCAAGCTATAGCGGCCCGACCCGATGGCGCAAGTGATGTTGACGCTGCGTCAACAGCTCTGTTCACAGTGGCGAGTTGCTGGAACCGGCAGGCCTGCATGTGGCTTTTTGTGCGCCCTGCAACGTATGCACCAGTTGCTACCAACCGGCGGGGGTTTCCTCGCAAGGTCCACTACGGATAGCTTCATTGAGCGGATGGTCGGGCAAGGATCAACTGGTCGTGCGTTTCCAGCTCGGCCGAAGGAGGAAGCACAATGAACGTCGCCAACCTGCAACTCGAAGGCCTGCTCATGGCCGTCGCCGCAATCAATCGCCTGCTTGTCGACAAGGGAGTGCTGACGCGCCCGGAAATCGATGTCGCGTTGCGAAAGGTCGAGGCGACCGAGACTGCCGAGGACCGGTCGGAAGGCATGTCCCCGTCGAACAGGGACGCCATCAACTTTCCGATCAGATTGCTGGAACTGGCCAATCGCTCCCAGCTAGTGAACGTTCCGTCGTTCTCATCGCTTGCTCGTCAAGTCGGTCAAATGAAGGAACCGTACAACGATCAGATGTGACTTCGTTCCATGCCGCCGCCGGCGAGCGAACTTCGGTCTGCCGGTAGGTTCCGTGCATGGCGGGCAAGAGGTTCTGACGCGGCCGAGAAGCGGCCGCGTCAGGCGCCGTTGCACCGGGGTCAGGCGATGTCGAAGCGGTCTGCGTTCATCACCTTGTTCCACGCCGCCACGAAGTCGCGGGCAAATTTGCCGCCGGCGTCGGACGAGCCGTAGACCTCGGCCAGCGCGCGCAGCTGCGAGTGCGAGCCGAAGAGCAGGTCGACGCGGGTCGCTGTCCACTTGATCTCTCCGGTCTTGCGGTCGCGGCCTTCGAACACGTCCTTGGCCTCCGACGTCGCCTTCCACTCCGTGCCCATGTCGAGCAGGTTGGCGAAGAAGTCGTTGGAGAGCGTGCCGGGACGGGCGGTGAAGACGCCGTGGGCCGTATCGCCCGCGTTGGCGCCGAGCACACGCAGGCCACCGACCAGCACCGTCAGCTCGGGTGCGGTCAGCTTCAACAGCTGTGCGCGGTCGACGAGGTTCTCTTCGGCCGACAGGCGCTGCCTGCCGCTCGCATAGTTGCGGAAGCCATCGGCTGCAGGTTCGAGCGGCGCGAAGGAAGATGCATCGGTCTGCTCCTGCGAGGCGTCCATGCGGCCCGGCGTGAAGGGCACCTTCACGTCGTGGCCGGCATCCCTGGCCGCCTTCTCGACAGCCGCTGCGCCGCCGAGCACGATCAGGTCGGCCAGCGACACCTTCTTGTTGCCCGACTGCGAGGCGTTGAACTCCTTCTGGATCGCTTCGAGCTTCTCAAGCACCGAGGCCAGCTCAGCCGGCCGGTTGACGGCCCAGTCCTTCTGCGGCGCAAGGCGGATGCGCGCGCCATTGGCCCCGCCGCGCATGTCCGAACCGCGGAAGGTCGAGGCCGAGGCCCAGGCGGTCGAGACCAGCTGCGACACGGTCAGGCCCGAACCGAGGACCTTGGCCTTGAGGGCCGCGATATCGGCGTCGCTGGCCAGCTCGTGGTCGACGGCCGGGATCGGATCCTGCCAGATCAGCTCTTCCTTCGGCACCAGCTTGCCGCGGTAGCGGGCCAGCGGGCCCATGTCACGGTGGGTCAGCTTGAACCAGGCGCGGGCGAAGGCATCGGCGAACTGGTCCGGGTTCTCGAGGAAGCGGCGCGAAATCTTCTCGTATGCCGGGTCGAAGCGCAGCGACAGGTCGGTGGTCAACATTGCCGGCGCGTGGCGCTTGGAGGCGTCATGCGCGTCCGGCACGGTGCCGGCGCCCATGCCATGCTTGGGCGTCCACTGGTGGGCGCCAGCCGGGCTCTTGGTCAGCTCCCACTCATAGCCGAACAAGTTCCAGAAGAAGTTGTTCGTCCACTTGGTCGGCGTCGTCGTCCAGGTCACTTCCAGGCCCGAACCGATGGTGTCGTCGCCCTTGCCGGTGCCAAAGCTGTTGTGCCAGCCCAGGCCCTGCAGCTCGAGGTCGGCGGCCTCGGGCTCGACGCCCACATTGGCAGCGTCGCCGGCGCCGTGGGTCTTGCCGAAGGTGTGGCCGCCGGCGATCAGGGCGACGGTTTCCTCGTCGTCCATGGCCATGCGGGCAAAGGTCTCGCGGATGTCGCGTGCGGCGGCGAGCGGGTCCGGATTGCCGTTCGGGCCCTCGGGGTTGACGTAGATCAGGCCCATCTGGACTGCGGCCAGCGGGCCTTCAAGCTCGCGGTCGCCGCTGTAGCGCTCGTCGGCCAGCCACTTGCCTTCCTTGCCCCAGTAAATATCCTGCTCGGGCTCCCACACGTCGGCGCGGCCGCCGCCGAAGCCGAAGGTCTTGAAGCCCATCGATTCGAGCGCGACGTTGCCGGCCAGGATCATCAGGTCGGCCCAGGAGATCTTGCGGCCGTATTTCTGCTTGATCGGCCACAGCAGGCGGCGGGCCTTGTCGAGGTTGACGTTGTCCGGCCAGCTGTTGAGCGGGGCAAAGCGCTGCTGGCCCGCGCCCGCGCCGCCGCGCCCGTCGCCGATACGGTAGGTGCCGGCGCTGTGCCAGGCCATGCGGATGAACAGCGGGCCGTAATGGCCGAAGTCGGCCGGCCACCAGTCCTGCGAATCCGTCATCAGCGCGGTCAGGTCCTTGATGACGGTGTCGAGGTCGAGGCTCTCGAATTCCGTGGCGTAGTCGAAGGCCTCGCCCATCGGGTCGGAGAGGCTCGAATGCTGGTGCAGGACGCTGAGGTCCAGCTGGTTCGGCCACCAGTCGCGATTGCCCGTGCCGGTTGGCTTGTGCGCGACAGGGCACTTGCCCGCGCTCGTCTCAGTCTTGGTATCCATCTTGGTCTCCGGTCGTGGCTGCGTTGGTTGTACTGGCGGACACGCATGTCCGAGGCGGCCGGGTTCGGGCCGCACGTGGCTACGTGGAATGGTCCTGCCGTCTGCAGGCCTCCGTGGAAGGCATGCGAAACGGCGCGGCCTTGCCTGATGCCGTCGAGGCATCGGCAAACCGCGCACCGCCAATGCTTGCGATGCCCAGGGATCGTGACATGGCTCCTCCTTGCCTTCCACATCAAATCTGTACCAAACGCCTTTCATTATCTAAAGTTGGATTTCCTGATTGCAGCGATAAGGCAAGGTTATGATAAATCTGACGCTCAAGCAGCTTCGCTACTTTGAAGCGCTGGCGCGCCACAGCCATTTCGGCCGTGCGGCGGACGCATGCGCCATCTCCCAGCCGGCCATGTCGGTGCAGATCAAGGATCTCGAGGAGAATCTAGGGTCCGAGCTGTTCGAGAGAAGCGCCCGCCAGGTTCGCCTCACCGGTTTCGGCGAGCAGTTCGCCGCCCGCGTCCGCGACATCCTGCGCTCGGTCGACGAGCTAGAGGACCTCGCTCGCGCCGCGCGGGAGCGGCTGGTCGGGCGGCTGCGCATCGGCGTCATCCCTACGGTCGCACCCTATCTCCTGCCCACCATCATCGGCAACCTCACCCGCCTTCATGACGGGCTCGACATCCATGTCCGCGAAACCCAGACGCAGAAGCTCATCCACGAGCTGGCGGAGGGCCGGCTCGACACGGCGATTGTCGCCCTGCCGGTGTCCGAACCGTCGCTGGCCGAGGTCGCGCTGTTCGAGGAGAACTTCGTCCTCGTCCGCCCCGGCGAGGACGCCGGCAAGCCGGTGCCCGACCGCGAGATGCTGCGCGAGATGCGGCTGCTTTTGCTCGAGGAAGGCCATTGCTTCCGCGAGCAGGCGCTGTCCTTCTGCAACCTCCATTCGGCCCGTCCGCGCGAACTCCTCGACGGCAGCTCGCTGTCGACGCTGGTGCAGATGGTCGGCGCCGGCATCGGCGTCACGCTGATCCCCGAAATGGCGGTGCCGGTCGAGACGCTGTCGGCCTCGGTCTCCGTCGCCCGCTTCAAGAGCCCGCAGCCGTCGCGCACCATCGGCATGATCTGGCGCAAGGCGAGCCCGCTGGCCGAGCAGCTGCTGCAGATTTCCGACGTCGTGCGCCAGGCCGGCGAGGCGCTGCGCGGGCAGAACGGTGAAATGTCGCGCAGATCCTGGACCTGACGACAGGTTTTCGCCGACCGCTAGCTCGGGTCGGCCGTCGCCGCGGCCCGGAAGCGTGCTTCGAACTCCCTGCGCAGTTCACGGCGCAGCTCGGCTGCGCGATGCCGCCTTCGGTCGATGTCGGTCGACGGAATGAAGGCCGGCACTTGCGAAGGGCGGCCGTCGTCGTCCACGGCCACCATCGTGAAGTAGCAGGAATTGGTGTGGCGCCGCTGGCCGGAGCGGATGTTCTCGGCTTCGACGTGGATGCCAATTTCCATCGAGGTGCGGCCCGCGAAATTGACGGACGCGCGGAAAGTGACCAGTTCGCCGACATTGATCGGTTCCCGGAACACCACCTGATCGACCGAAAGCGTTACCGCGTATTTGTTCGAATAGCGCGAGGCACAGGAGAAGGCGACGCGGTCGAGCAGATTGAGCAAGGCGCCGCCATGCACCTTGCCGCTGAAATTGGCCATTTCCGGCGTCATCAGCACGACCATTTCGAGCCGCCGCGTGTCCCTGTCTTCCACGTCCTGTCCTCCTCCTGAATGGCCAATGCCGCCGCGAAGCGGCGGTTCTATCCTGGCCAGTGTAGAGGAAAAGCCCGGCTGGGACCGGGCTTTTTGGGCGTGCGGACAACGTAGTCGAAGAGGTGGGAGCGGATGCGCAGGCGACAGGTTCCGCTGGGATGCTCGCCCCTCAGCGCGTGAAGCTCTGGGCGTTGCCGGCGTCGACATTGATGATGTTGCCGGTCGACTTGGCCGACATGTCGGAAGCGAGGAAGTAGACCGCCTCGGCAATGTCTTCCGGGAAGACCGAGCGCTTCAGCATCGAGCGCTTGCGGTAGTGCTCTTCGAGTTCGTCCGGCTGCATCGCATAGGCTGCGGCACGCTGCTCGCGCCACTCGCCGGTCCAGATCTTCGAGCCGCGCAGCACGGCGTCGGGGTTAACCGTATTGACCCTAATCTGGTGGTCCGCCCCCTCGAGCGCCAGACAGCGGGCGAGGTGGATTTCTGCCGCCTTGGCGGTGCAGTAGGCCGCCGCATTGGGCGATGCCGCCAGCCCGTTCTTCGAGGCGATGAAAACGATATTGCCGCCGAGTTGCTGCTGCTTGAAGGTGCGGAACGCCTCGCGCGACACCAGGAAATAGCCCTTGGCGAGGATGTCCATGTTGCGGTTCCACATCGAAAGTTCCGTGTCCTCGATCGGCGCCGACGACGAGATGCCGGCATTCGAAACCAGGATATCGACACCCCCGAACTCGACGGCGCTGTCGGCATAGGCCGAGGTGACGCCCGCCTCGTCGGTGACGTCGAGGCGCACCGGCCGCACGAAATCCTTGCCGAACGCCTTGCCGAGTTCCTCGTGCGCGGTGGCAAGGGCCGCCTCGTCGATGTCGGCGATGACAACGCACGCGCCCTCGCGCAGGAGGCGGACGGCCGTCGCCTTGCCGATGCCGCCGGCGCCTCCCGTGACGAAGGCGATCTGCCCGGCCAGCGATTTCGGCTTGGGCATGCGCTGCAGCTTGGCTTCCTCGAGCAGCCAGTATTCGATGTCGAAGGCCTCCTGCTCGGGCAAGCCGACATAGGTCGACACCGAAGACGCACCGCGCATGACGTTGATGGCGTTGACGTAGAATTCGCCTGAAATCCTTGCCGTTGCCTTGTCGGCGGCGAACGTAAGCATGCCGACGCCGGGCATCAGGTAGACCACGGCGTTGGGGTCGCGCACGGCAGGCGAATCCGCATGCTTGCAGCGGTCGTAATAGGCCTGGTAGCCGGCGCGGTAGTCGTCCAGCGCCCTGGGCAGCGCCGCAATCACGGCATCCACATCAGGCCTTGCAGGATCGAAGTCGATCACCAGCGGCCTGATCTTGGTGCGCAGGAAATGGTCGGGGCAGGAGGTGCCAAGTGCCGCGAGGTCGCGCAGACGGTGCGAATTGACGAATTCCAGCACCGTGTCGCTGTCGTCGAAATGACCGAGCTTGCGCACGCCCTGCTGCGAGATCATGCCGCGGATGCGGGGCATCAGCCGCGCGGCGATCGCCCGGCGCTCGGTTGCCGGCAACGGCTTCGTCGCCGCGCCGCCGAAGGCCGGCTTGCCCTTGGTCTCCTGCTCGAACCAGTCGATCGCCTTGTTGATGGTGTCGATCGTGGTCGCATAGCACTCCTTGGGCGTGTCGCCCCAGGTGAACAGGCCGTGGCTTTCGAGCACGACGCCCTTGGCATCTGGGTTCTCCAGGCAGAATTTTTCCAGCCAGAGGCCGAGCTCGAAGCCCGGCCTCTTCCAAGGCAGCCAGCCGATCTCGTCGCCGAAGATCCTTGCTGTCAGCGCCTTTGAATCCTTCGCAGCCGCGATCGCGATGATCGCGTCGGGGTGCATGTGGTCGACGTAAGCCCTTGGCACATAAGCATGCAGCGGCGTGTCGATGGAGGCAGCGCGCGGATTGAGGTTGAAGGTGCAGTGCGGCAGGTAGCCGACCATCTCGTCCTCATGCGCGAGCCCGCGATAGAGCCCCTTCAGCGCCCTGAGCTTGTCCATGTAGAGCGTGGCGAAACCGTCGAGCTTGATCGAGGCGCTGTCCCCGCCCGATCCCTTGACCCAGAGCACTTCGACCTCGGCGCTGGTCAGCGGATCCCTTTGCGTGACCTTGGACGAGGTATTGCCGCCACCATAGTTGGTGACGCGCTTGTCCGAGCCCAGGATGTTGGAGCGATAGACCAGCCGCTCCGGCTCGCTCATGGCGGCCGCCTTGGCGTCGTCCCACAGATTTGCCAGCCGCGTGGAGTTGGTGTCGAGCATGTCGGAATCCTCCCGGCGCGAAACAGCGGGCGCCGCTCTCTTTTGGCGGTAAAATCAGGCCAAGCCATGCGGTTTGTCAATCGTAAAAAGATTGAACTCAATCATTGTGCGTCGCAGTATGATTTAGATGCGGCGCGGTATGAGTAATTTTCATCACAAATCGCTTGCGCTGGAATCTGATTTGCGTAAGTTAACTCATGGCGCAGCCTTTTCGCGAAGCCATGGGAGGTGTTTTCGTGAACGACCTGGTCCGTCAGCGGCAGATCATCGAGCTTTTGCGCGACCGGCCCTTTGCGTCGGTGCGCGATCTGCAGGAGCATCTCGGCGTCTCCGCTGCCACCGTGCGGCGTGATATCGACAAGATCGATGAGGCGGGCAGTGCCCGCAAGGTCTACGGCGGTATTTCCGCGCTCGACGGCGCGGCGCAGGGCACGGCCTTCGCGCGTCCTTATGACGAAAACCGGGACCTCGCCGTCGAGCCCAAGCGGCTTATCGCGGAACTGGCGGCAACCATGGTCGCCGACGGCGATGCGGTCATCGTCAATGGCGGTTCGACCTGCTTCCACCTGGGCGTCAAGCTGGCCGACCGCAATGTCCGCCTGTTCACCAACTCGATGCCGCTGGCCGGTTATCTCGGCGAGAATGGGAAGTGCAGCCTGACGCTCGCCGGCGGCGAGCTGCATCGCGAACCCCGGGTGATCTATTCGCCGTCGCAGCCGATCAATTTCTATGCCTCGAAATTCTTCCTCGGCGCACAGGGGATCAGTCCTGACGGCCTGCTAGAATCGCATCCCTTGATGGTGCGATCGATCCAGGAGCTCAGCCGCAACGCCGACCAGATCGTCGTACTTGCCGACAGCCGCAAGTTCTCGATCCACGCCCGCAATGTCGCCCTGCCGCTTACGCGGCTGGCGATGGTCATCACCGACGACGGCCTCTCCGACCAGCACGCCAAGATGCTTGAGAGCGCGGGTATCGCGCTGCGCATCGTCTCCAATGGAGGCGGTGCATGAGCGGCGCGCTGGCAGTCTTCGATCTCGGCAAGACCAATTCCAAGCTGTTCGTTTTTTCGCCAGACGGCATCTTGCTCGACGAGCGCCGCACCAAGCCCGTCTGGCGGGATTTTCGTGGGCGGAGCGTGCTCGACGACGAGCGCCTCTTCGGCTGGATGAACCACGAACTGGCCGAAGTCGCAGTGACGCATGGCGTAACGCGGCTGATGATATCAGCCCATGGGTGCGCGTTCGCATTGGTGCGCGGCAACGAACTGCTGCATCCGATCCTCGACTATGAGCAGGAGGTTCCGGAAACGGTGGCCCGTGCGATCGACCCGATCCTGCCTGACTTCTCCGAGACCTATACGCCGTGGCTGCCTTTGGGCTTCTCCATCGCCCGTCACATCTATTGGCTGCAGACCGAAGAGCCGGAAGTCTTCTCCGGTACCGAGGCGATCCTCTGCTATCCGCAATTCTGGGTCTGGCGGTTCTGCGGCCGAAAGCTCGCGGAATGGTCCTATCTCGGTGCGCACAGCCAGCTTTGGGCGCCGCTGAAGCGCGACTACAGCTCGCTGGTCGAACGTCTCGGCTGGCGCGACCGGTTCCCGGCGATAGCCCCGGCAGGTGCCGTCGTCGGCGAGGCGAGCGTGACCATGGCCGATGGCAGCACCCGCGCCATTGCCGTGCACAATGGCGTGCACGATTCCAACGCGGCACTGGCCTACTACCGCATGACCGGGCTGAGCGATTTCACCCTGGTCTCGACGGGCACCTGGGTCATCATCATCAATCTCGATTGTCCGCTCGGTGCGCTCGACCGGGAGCGCGACATGATCGCCAACGTCACCGTCAATGGCGAGCCGGCGCCTTCGCTGCGCTTCATGGGTGGGCGCGAATACGACCTCATCAGCGACGGCTGGAACAAGCCGATCTCGCAAGAAGCGGTCGAGCGGGTGATCGAGCGAGGCATCTTCGCCATGCCGTCCTGGGCCGCCGGGGGACCTTTCCCGGAGACCAAGGGGCGCATCATCGGCGGCGATGTCAGCGGCGAGGAGCGGGCGGCGGTAGCCGTGCTCTATGTCGCCATGATGACCGACCTTTCACTCGACCTGATCAAGTCGGAAAATCTCCTCGTCGTCGATGGCGGGCTGGCGAAGATCGACCTGTTCACCGCGATGCTGGCTGAACTCCGTCCAACGCAGATCATCGTGCGCTCGACGATGAGCGAGGGCTCGGCGACGGGCGCTGCGGCGCTGGCCTTCAAGGCGCTCGGCCTCCAGCCGTTCAAGGACGAGACCGTGCCGGTGACGGCGAGCCGCATTCGCGGTCTCGACGCCTATCGTGCCCGTTGGCGCGAACTGGCCGAGGGCGCGCGAGCCGCTGCCCGGGCGGCGAAGCCTGATGCGAAGGAGGCGAGCCGATGAGCAGTTCGACTGCCTACGTCAGCCTCACCGGCATGTCCAAGTCCTTCGGCGGCGTAAAGGTGCTGAAAGAGGTAAGCTTCGACGTTCGTCCCGGCGAAGTGCATGCGCTCCTCGGCGAAAACGGCGCCGGCAAGTCGACGCTGATCAAGATGATGTCGGGCCTCTACATGCCCGACGCCGGTACCATCGTGGTCGACGGCAAGGACGTGAAGTTCTCCTCGACCCGGGACGCTGCTGCCGTGGGCATCGCCACCGTCTACCAGGAGCTCCTGCTCTTTCCTGAGCTGTCGGTGGCCGAGAACGTGTTCCTGGGCAACTATCCGCGCACGTCCGCCGGCATCATCGACTGGGCCGAGGTGCGGCGTCGCACCCGCGGGCTGCTCGACCAGCTGGATACCTTCGACCTCGACGTCGACGCGAAGGTGCTCACCCTGTCGGTCGCGCAGCGCCAGCGCGTCGAGATCGCCAAGGCGCTGAGCAAGAACGCACGCGTCCTGATCATGGACGAGCCGACTGCCTCGCTGGTCGAGTCCGATGTGCAGCGGCTTATGGCGATCGTACGGCAACTGCGCGAGCGCGGCGTCGGCATCGTCTATGTCAGCCATCGCATGCCGGAGATCTTCGCGCTAGCCGACCGCGTGACGGTGCTGCGCGACGGCGCCCATGTCGCGACGAGGGACATCGGCGAGGTCAATGAGAACCAACTCGTCTCGATGATGGTCGGCCGCTCGATCGAGAGCCTGTTCCCGAAGGCGCAAGCAACGATCGGCGACATCGTGCTCCGGGTGAAGAACCTCAATCACGGCCGCCATGTCCGCGACATCTCCTTCGAGCTGAGGCGCGGCGAAATCCTCGGCATTGCCGGCCTTGTCGGCAGCGGCCGCACCGAGCTGGCGCTGACGCTGTTCGGCATGTCACCGGCAACCTCGGGCGAGATATTCATGGAGGGCAGGGCGGTCCGTATCGGCTCGCCGCGCCAGGCGCGCGATCTCGGCATCGCCTATGTGCCGGAGGACCGCGGCATGCAGGGGCTCGTGAAGTCCATGGCCATCCGCAAGAACGTGTCGATGGCGACGATCGAGAGGCTGTCCTCGGGTATCTTCATCAAGGCCGGCGAGGAGGCGCAGCGCGCCCTCGACGCCGTCAAGCGGCTCAGCATCCGCTGCCGCAACATCGGCCAGCCGGTCGGCGAGTTGTCGGGCGGCAACCAGCAGAAGGTGGTCATCGCCAAGTGGCTGGAGACCATGCCGAAGGTGCTGATCCTCGACGAACCGACGCGCGGCGTCGATGTCGGCGCCAAGGCCGAAATCCATACGATCATGGGAGAGCTGGTGAAGCAGGGTGTCGCCGTCATCATGATTTCGAGTGAGCTGCCGGAGGTGCTCGGCATGAGCGACCGCGTCCTGGTGATGAGCGGCGGCCGTATCACCGGCGAGATCGGCCGCACCGATGCCACTCCCGAACGGGTCGGCGCTGCCATGACCGCACATCGCACAGGGGAGGCGGCGTGATGTCGACGACAGTCGAAGCCACCAGCCGCGCGCGCCAGATTCCGGCACGCCCCGGCTTCTTCAAGCGGCTTTTCGCCGAATACGGCCAGGAGATCGTGGTGCTCGCCGCCATCGTCGCCCTGTTCGCCGTGGTGACGATGGTCAATCCGCGTTTCATCAGCGCCAACAACCTGACCACCATCTTCTCCGGCAACGCCTATGTCGCGGTCGCCGCCATCGGCATGGCGATGGTCATCGTCACCGGCAACATCGACGTCTCCGTCGGTGCGCTGATCGGCGTTCTGGCGACGATTTCGGGCTCGCTTGCGGTCGCAGGCTACCCGATCTGGTTCGCATGGCTGGCCCCGGTGCTGGTCGGCATGGCGGTCAACGCCGTCATCGGCGTGCTTGTTGCCTATGCCCGAATTCCATCCATCGTCGTGACGCTCGGTGCGCTGTCGATCCTGCGCGGCGGCCTGATCAGCGTCACCGGCGGTACCTGGATCACCGACCTGCCGCCCGACTACCTGATCGCCCAGAAGCAGGTTCTCGGCCTGCCAGTGCCGTTGGTGTTCATGGTCGTGCTGACGCTGCTTGCCGCCTTCTGGATGCGCTACACCGCCTTCGGCCGTTCGCTCTATGCCATCGGCGGCAATGCCGAGGCGGCACTTGCTACCGGCATCCCGATCGCGCGCCGCACCGTCGCCGTCTTCGTCATCCATGGGGCCTTTGCCGGCCTGGCCACCATCCTGTTCGCCACCCAGCTGCAGGTCATCCAGTCGACGGTGCCGCCAAATCTCGAACTGACCGTCATCACCGCAGCTGTCATCGGGGGCGTGTCGATCCTCGGCGGGTCGGGCACGGTCGTCGGCTCGACGCTGGCGACCATCCTGTTCGCCACCATCGGATCGGCCCTGATCTTCGTCAACGTCTCGGCCTACTGGCTGCGCGCCGTGATCGGCCTGCTGATCCTGGCGACTGTGCTGGCCGACATGCTGCGCCGGCGCGGCAGAGGCTGAGGGGCACGAGATGAAGCTGAAGTCCCTGATCCGCCACGAGACGTTCCTGGCCCTTTTGCTTGTCGTCGTGCTGGTCGTGCTTTCGTTCCAGTCGGACCGCTTCTTCACCGTCGACAACCTGCTCAACCAGGGCCGGCTGATGACAGAGATCGGCCTGATCGCCATTGCCATGACCTTCGTCATCGCCACCGGCGGCATCGACCTGTCGGTCGGCTCGATCCTCGGTCTGACCGCCATCCTGACCGGCGTGTTCTGGCAGAATGTCGGCCTGCCGCTGCCGGTGGCAGCAACAGCGGCGATCGCGGCCGGTACCTTCGCCGGTTTCGTCAACGGCGTCATCATCACGCGCTTCCGCGTGCCGCCGCTGATCGCTACGCTGGCGACGCTGGCGCTCTACCGTGGGCTTGCCGAGGGCATCAGCCAGGCGCGCTCGGTGCGCGGCTACCCGGAGTGGTTCTACCTGCTCGGCCAGCGGGACGTGCTCGGCGTGCCGACGCAACTCTGGATATTGTTGCTCGCGGCCGTCGTCGCCTCGGTCATCCTCGCCTACACGACCTGGGGCCGCACGGTCTATGCGGTGGGTTCCAACGAGGTCGCCAGTCGCTTCTCCGGCCTGTCCGTCGAGAAGACCAAGCTCGCGCTCTACACAGCCTCGGGCTTCGCCGCGGCGGTCGCCGCCGTCATCTTCGTCTCGCGGGTTTCCACCACGCGCTCGGACATGGGTACCGGCATCGAGCTCGACGCCATCACGGCCGTCGTCCTCGGTGGCACCTCGATCTTCGGCGGGCGCGGCACGGTTGTCGGCACCATCATTGGCCTCTGCCTGATCCAGGCGCTGAAGAACGGCCTGTCGCTTGCCGGCATCAAGGGGGACGGCACGATCATGCTGATCGGCGCGGTCCTTATCCTGGCGATCCTCGCCAGCAATCTCTTCGAGAGGAGCGGCACTCGAACCTAAGGAGAGCAACGTCCTTCACTGCCGCTCTAAAGTGTCCGGACGATCAATTGGAGGATGGAATGCGTAACGTAGTACTTTCCGCGCTTCTGGCGTTGTCCTTCTCGACAAGCCTCAGCCATGCCCAGTCCGCCTGGACGGGCGGCGACGACCTGCCCACCAATCCGCTGGCATGCGACGCAACACCCGCGGCCGCTGCGGCCAAGCCCTATGACGGCGGCCAGCCGACCAATGCGCCCGACCGCAAGGGCAAGACGATCAAGGTCGTCGACGTGCCGAAGCTGGTCGGCATCGGCTACTTCAACGCCACGTCCAAAGGCATCGCCGACGCAGCCAAGGAAATGGGCACGATGGACGCCAAGACCGACGGACCGTCCAAGGCCAACATCGACGACCAGATCACGCTGATCGACAACTACATCACCTCCGGCGTCGACGGCATCCTGTTTGCCGCCAACGATCCGGTCGCCATCGCGCCCGTGCTGAAGAAGGCGCTCGGCGCCGGCATCAACGTCGTCGGCTACGACGCCAACTCGTCGCCCGATGCTCGCCAGTGGTTCGTCAACCAGGCCGAGTTCAACGGCATCGCCAAGGCTATGGTCGATTCGATGGCCGCCGAAATCGGCGACGACGGCGCCTTTGCCATCGTCACCTCGACCTTCACCACGCCGAACCAGGCGCGCTGGATCGCCGAGATGGCTGCTTACCAAGCCAAGTGCCATCCCAACATGAAGTGGCTCGAGACCGTCGAGGCGCAGGAAGACAACATCCTGTCGTTCAACCAGTCGAACACGCTCATCAACAAGTATGGCGACGAGCTCAAGGGCATCTTCGGCATGACCAGCGTGGCAACGCCGGCCGCCGCCGATGCCGTGACCCAGGCCAAGAAGTGCGGCAGCGTCGCCGTCGTCGGACTCGCCACGCCGAACGCGATGAAGCCCTATGTCGGTGCCGGTTGCGTCAAGTCTGTGGTGCTGTGGAACCCGGTCGATCTTGGTTATGCCGCGGCCTACGTGCTGCGCGCTGTCGCCGACGGCACACTGGTTCCTGGTGCTACCTCGGTGAAGGCCGGCAAGCTCGGCGATCTCTCCGTCATCAACGGCTCGGAGATCCTGCTCGGCGCACCGACCGTCTTCACCAAGGACAACATCAACAACTTCGACTTCTGAGGTTGCGGCGGGAGACGCGGTATCCGCATCTCCCCACTCCCGGAGATGGCCGGCGACCTGACTGCCGGCCAACTTCATCCTGCTCTCGAAAGGACCGTGGTCATGCCAGAAGCGGCCGGCTGGCAAGCCGAACTCGAACAACTGAAAGCCGTGTCGGCCCGCATCGGCGGCGATCCGCTGCTGACGCAGGGCGCCGGCGGCAACACCTCGCTCAAGGTCGGCGGCGCGCTGTGGATCAAGGCGTCAGGCACGTGGCTCGCCCACGCAGCCGAGCGCGACATCATGGTACCGGTGGAGATGGCGCCGCTGGTCGCAGCGGTCGAGGCCGTCGATCCCGCCGCCGAGCAGGCGCACCAGTTCACGGTTGCCGCCCTCAACAACTCGGGCCTGCGCCCGTCAATCGAAACGACGGTGCATGCACTGATGCCGCAGCGCGTCGTGCTGCATGTCCATTGCGTCGATACAATCGCCTACGCCGTGCGCAGCGACTGCGTCGGGCAGGTCGGCCCACGCCTGGCGGGGCTCAAATGGGCCTATGTGCCCTACGCGCGGCCGGGCCTGCCGCTGGCGCTCGCCATCGCCGAGCATCGCGACAAGCGGCCCGACGTGCTGATCCTCGCCAATCATGGGCTGGTCGTCGCCGCCAATACGGTGGGGGAGGCGGAGGCCTTGCTCGATGACGTCAAGGCGAGATTGCGCATTGTTCCGCGAAAGGCGCCTGAGGCGCGCAACGACAAGCTGCTCCAACTCGCGGCAGGCACCGACTACAGGCTACCCCGATCCGAGGCCTCACATGCCGCCGCGACCGATGCTGCAAGCATCGCCTTGGCCGCAAAGGGCAGCCTCTACCCCGACCATGTCATATTTCTAGGAACCGGCTCGGCGATAGCGCGGGAGGCCGAGGACGTTGCCGGCGTGGTCGCGCGCCTCGGCGCATCTCCGGTCTCGATCCTGTTTCCCGGCACGGGTATCCTGATGCGCAACGACGCGACGCCGGGAGCCGATGCCATGGCCCGCTGCCTTGCCGATGTCCTTGCCCGTATCCCCGACAACGCGCCGGTGCGCGTCCTGACGGCCGAGGAGCATATCCAGCTGACCGACTGGGACGCCGAGAAATACCGGCAGGACCTGGCCCGCAAGGCTGCGGCCAAGAAGATCGCGTGACGATGGCTGCGCAAACCTTCACCTACTACGGCTGTTTCCTTTCCACGAAGGTGGTGTTGTTACGTCCCGAGGCACCCCCACCCCTAGCCCCTCCCCACAAGGGGGAGGGGGATTTGGCGCGCGGCAGCTCCCCCTCCCCCTTGTGGGGAGGGGCTAGGGGTGGGGGTATCCTTTGCCAACATAACATCGGCATGCACCGAGGTGCCCGGCAATGACACCCCTCGCCATCGGCATCGATCTCGGCACGTCGGGCGCCCGCGCCGTGGCGATGACGCATGACTTCGAGATCGTGGCGCAAGGCGCCGCCAAACTCTCCGACTTCGGCGGCAACCCGCGCGACCCGAAAATCTGGTGGCAGGCGGTCGAGGCGGCGTTGAACGCCGTGCTTGCGCAGGTCGACCGAACCTGGGTTCATGCAATTGCCGTCGACGCCACCTCGGGCACGCTGTTGCCCGTCGATGCCGAAGGCGCGCCGCTCGCCGAGCCGCTGATGTATGACGACAAGGTGGGCGATGCCGCGCTGCTCGCCCGCATCGCCGCCGTCATCCCGGCGGAAAGCGCTGCCCACGGTGCCACCTCCGGTCTCGCCAAGGCGCTGGTCTTCCAAGATGTGGCTGGCGTGGCGAAGGTTCTGCATCAAGCCGACTGGATAGCCGGACGGCTGGCCGGACATTTTCGCACCACCGACGAGAACAATGCGCTGAAAACGGGCTACGACCCGATCGACCGCCGCTGGCCGGACTGGATCGCGGCGACGGGGCTGAGCACCACCTTGCTGCCGCGCGTGGTGGCGCCCGGCACGCCGCTCGAGACCATCGCCCCAGACATGGCCGGTGCGTTCGGCCTCAGCGAAGAGGTCGAAATCATTGCCGGCACGACCGACGGATGCGCTTCGTTCCTGGCGACCGGCGCCGACAGGCCGGGCGACGGTGTTACTGCGCTCGGCTCGACGCTGACGCTCAAGCTGCTCAGCGACCGGCCGATCTTTGCGCCCGACTTCGGCATCTACAGCCATCGCATCAACGGCACCTGGCTCGCCGGCGGTGCCTCCAACAGCGGCGGCAAGGTGCTGGCGCATTTCTTCTCCACCGACGAGATCTCGCGACTGTCCGCGGGGATCGACGCCAATGTTCCGACCGGCCTCGATTTCTACCCTCTCATTGAACCCGGCGAGCGCTTCCCCGTGATCGATCCGGCTTGGCCGCCACGGCTCGACCCGCGCCCCACCGATGATGCCGACTTCCTCAAGGCCATGCTCGAGGGCATTTCGGCCATCGAGAAGCTCGGCTACGACAGGCTCGCCGAACTCGGTGCCCCGCCGCTCCGCTCCATGCGCAGCCTCGGCGGCGGTGCGACGAACCCGGCGTGGACGGCGATCCGAGAGATGCGGCTCGGCGTGCCGTTCCTGCCTGCGCACTCCCAGGAAGCGGCGGCCGGAACGGCGCGGCTGGCGCTGATCGGCCTCGAAGCGGTGGGAGATCTGTGATGTCCACCCAACTCGATGGCATCCGCGACCTGGCCGAGCGCTTCGACGTGTTCATTCTCGACCAGTTCGGTGTGCTACACGACGGCACGGCTCCTTACCCGGGCGCTGTCGAGGCGCTTGTATGGCTTAAGCAGGCCGGCAAGCGCACGCTGCTCTTGTCGAATTCGGGCAAGCGCTCGGCACCCAACGAGGCGCGGCTGGCAAAGCTCGGTTTCGTGTCCGGCAGCTGGGACCATTTCCTGTCCTCAGGCGAGGTCGCCTGGCAGAGCCTGCGCAAGCAGCTCAGCAATGAAGCGGGCTTGCGTTGCCTGCTCATCGCCCGTGACGGCGACCGTTCGGCGGTGGAGGGCCTGCCGCTGACATTGGTCGACACGGGCGAGGAAGCAGACATCGTGCTGCTCTCGGCCAGCGAGGGCGACCGCTACGACCTCGACCACTATCGCCGGCTCCTCCAGCCCGCGGCTGCTCGGGGTATCAGGTGCCTCTGCACCAACCCGGACAAGATCATGCTGACCTCGGTCGGCCCGCGCTTCGGCGCCGGGCGCATCGCCGAGCTTTATGCCGAACTGGGCGGCGAGGTCGCCTGGATCGGTAAGCCGTTCCCCGAGATCTATGCGGCAGTCCTCGACTTGCTCGGCCGTCCGGAACCTTCACGCGTGGTCTGCGTCGGCGACAGCATCGAGCACGACATCGCCGGCGGGCAGGGCGCAGGACTGCGAACGGCGCTGGTGATGACCGGGGTCCTGGAGACGAGCAGCCAGGCCGAGCGGGACAGACTGTTCGCCGAGCATCGTGCGACGCCTGATTTTCTTGTGCGGACATTTGCGTGGTGAGGCCGCGCTGGAGGAGGATGTGATGGAAACGATGATTGCCGGCGATGCGGTCGAGAAAAGCAACGCCGCCCGCGAGAAAGCCCTGCGCGCCGATTACGCCGCGCTCGGTGAGCAGCTGGACCGGCGCGGCATCGCCATCGACGCCATCCTCGGCAAGGTCGAGGCGTTCGGCGTGGCGATCCCGTCCTGGGGCGTCGGCACGGGCGGCACGCGATTTGCCCGCTTTCCCGGCCCGGGCGAGCCGCGCGACGTGTTCGACAAGGTCGAGGACTGCGCCGTCATCAACCAGCTGACCCGCGCCACGCCAACCGTTTCGCTGCACGTCCCCTGGGACAAGGCCAACGCCAACCGGCTGAAGCAGACCGCCGCGCGCTTCGGCCTCGGCTTCGATGCCATGAATTCCAACACCTTTTCCGATGCCCGCGACCAGAAGCACTCCTACAAGTTCGGCTCGCTCAGCCACGCCGACGCAGCCGTGCGCCGGCAGGCGGTCGAGCACAACATCGAATGCATCGAGATCGGCAGGGCGTTGGGATCGAAGGCGCTGACGGTGTGGATCGGCGACGGCTCGAACTTCCCCGGACAGGTGAATTTCGCCCGCGCCTTCGAGCGCTATCTCGATGCGATGAAGGACATCTATGCGGCGCTGCCCGACGACTGGCGGCTGTTCACCGAGCACAAGATGTATGAGCCGGCTTTCTATTCGACAGTCGTGCAGGACTGGGGCACCAACTACATCATCGCGAAGGAACTGGGCGACAAGGCCTATTGCCTCGTCGACCTCGGCCACCACGCGCCCAACGTCAACATTGAGATGATCGTCTCCCGGCTCATCCAGTTCGGCAAGCTGGGCGGCTTCCACTTCAATGACAGCAAGTATGGCGACGACGATCTCGACGCCGGTTCGATCGATCCCTACCGCCTGTTCCTGGTCTTCAACGAACTTGTCGACGCCGAGCTTTCGGGCGCCGGGGATTTCCATCCTGCCCATATGCTCGACCAGAGCCACAACGTCACCGATCCGATCGAAAGCTTGATGCTGTCGGCGGTCGAGGTGCAACGGGCTTATGCCGCGGCGTTGCTGGTCGATCGCAAGGCGCTCGAAGGCTTCCAGGAAGGTAACGACGCGCTGATGGCGACGCAGATGCTGAAGGCCGCCTACCGCACAGACGTCGAACCCATCCTCGCCATGGCTCGGCTCAACGGTGGCGGCGCCATCGATCCGGTCGCGGCCTATCGGGCCAGCGGCTACCGCCAGAAGGTCGCGGCCGAGCGCCCGGCATCGGTCGGCGGCAGCGGCGGCATCGTCTGAGGGGAGGGCCGGACATGCCCGAACGCATCGCCTTCCGCATGGTCCTCAATCCCGGTCAGGCCGCCGAATACAGGAGGCGGCACGACGAGATCTGGCCGGAACTCAGTGCGGCGCTGCGCGAGGCCGGCGTGTCCGACTACACGATCTGGCTCGATCCCGAGACCAGCCACCTGTTCGCGACGCTCGTCCGCGCCGACGACCACAGCATGGAGAGGCTGCCGCTAACGGAGGTCAACCGCCGCTGGTGGGACTTCATGGCCGACATCATGCAGTACACCGACCGCAACCAACCGCTGGTCGTGCCGCTGCAGAGGGTTTTTCATCTGGAGTAGACAATGACTGACAAGGCACTGCGCGACGAGATGGTGTCGATCTGCCGGCGCATGAATTCGAGCGGCATCAACCAGGGCACGGCCGGCAACCTGTCGGTCCGTTCGGGCAGCGGCTTCCTCATCACGCCGTCGGGCATGCCCTACGACACCATGGGTCCCGACGACATCGTCGAGATGGATTTCGACGGCACCTATGTCGGTCGCCGCCCGTCGTCGGAATGGCGCTTCCACCGCGACATCCTCAAGGCGCGCGAGGACATCAGCGTCGTGCTGCACTGCCACTCGGTCTATGCGACGACGCTCGCCTGCCACCACAAGACCATTCCGTCCTTTCACTACATGACCGGCGTTGCCGGCGGCACCACCATCCGCTGCGCCGCCTATGCCACCTTCGGCACCCAGGCGCTGTCGGACAATGCGCTGGCAGCACTCAAGGACCGTCTCGCCTGCCTGCTCGGCCAGCACGGCCAGATCTCGCTCGGCACCAACCTCGAGCACGCGCTGTGGCTGGCGATCGAGGTGGAGACGCTGTCGCGCATGTATGTCCAGGCGCTGACCCTTGGCGAGCCGCCGATCCTGCCCGACGAGGAGATGGAGCGCGTCATCGAACAGATGCGCCGCATGAGCTATGGCCTTGCACCTGATGCGGAAGGCACGAATGACGCGGCGCGTCCGCGCCATTCTTGAAACCTGTCAAAGCTGGGTGGCGCGACCGCCATCGCGCACCTGCAATAATTTTCAGGACTCTCCCTTGTCGCCGTCGCCAAGTTGTGAAATATATTTCATCATGTGAATTTTATTGACATATCGATTCAAGGCTGCAATTCTCTGCGCATCGGACTTCGGGAGGAAGTTCGGTGCAAATCAATCCAAATGGCGCGGCGCCCAGGGTGCCGGCAACGGTTGTTGATCTGGCTTCGGCCAAGGGAGGGAACTTGCGTAGATTTCTCAGCACTTTCGCGGCCGCAGCCGCGGTCTCGACCATTCTCGCCGCGGGCCATGCCCAGTCGGCCGAAAACCCGTTCAAATGCGCGCCCGGCGAAAAATACGTCATGAACGTCATGGTGTCGGGCGTCGAATACTGGTTCCCGGTCTACGAGATGTTCAAGCAGGCCGGCCAGCAGTTCGGCTGCGAGACGGCCTACACCGGCACGCCGGAATATGACGTCAACAAGCAGATCGCGACCTTCGACCAGGCGCTGGCGCAGAAGCCGGCTGGCATCCTGGTGCATCCGATGAATTCCGATCCGTTCATCGAGCCGATCGACCGCGCCATCGAGCAGGGCACCGCCGTCGTCACCTTCGCCGCCGACTCGCCCAACTCCAAGCGCGTCTCCTACATCACCTCCGACAACGTCGCCGAAGGCACCTACGCCGCTGACGCGGTGGCCAAGGCGATGGATGGCAAGGGCGAATATGCCGTTCTGGAAAACCCAGGTCAGGACAACCACGACAAGCGCGTCAACGCCTTCGTCGCCCGCATGCAGGCCAAGTGGCCGGACATGAAGCTGGTCGGCCGCGCCGCTTCGAACCAGGACCCGACCAAGGCCTACCAGGCCGTGCTCAGCCTGGCGCAGGCGCATCCCGACCTCGGCGCCGTGTTCATGCCGGAAGCCAATTCGGCCATCGGCGCCGCCCAGGCGGCCAAGGAAGGCGGCGGCAAGATCAAGGTCATGCTGGCCGACGTCAACGCCAAGATCCTCGACATGATCAAGGCCGGCGAGATCTTCGGCTCGGTCAACCCGAATCAGGGCATGCAGGGCTACATGGGCTTCATGCTGCTCTGGATGGCCAAGCACCCCGGGTTGATCGACCCGATGAACGACGCCAAGCGCTCGGGCTTCAACCCCATGAGCGTGCCCTTCGTCGACAACGGCTTCTCGATCGTGACGGCCGACAACGCCGACGACTTCTACTGGGACAAGTACCTCAAGCGTCGCGGCACCAAGGGCATCGAGGAATAGATTTCCCCGGGCATTCATGCCTTGCTTGAAGATCGCCGGGGCGTTCTCGCCCCGGCATCTACCGGACCCCGAACACAGCGAAAGTTGACAGATGTCGACGCCCATTCTCGAGATTTCTGGAGTTTCGAAGTCGTTCGGCGCCATCAAGGCGTTGACCGGCATCGACTTCTCGCTGGCGCCGGGCGAGGTGCATGCGCTCTGCGGCGAGAACGGCGCCGGCAAGTCGACGCTGATGAACATCATCGCCGGTGTCCTGCAGCCTGACGAGGGCGACATCCGCATCGGCGGCGAAAACGTCGTCATCGCCTCGCCGGCAGTGGCGCAGAAGCTCGGCATCGCGCTCGTCCACCAGGAGATCGCGCTCTGCCCGGATGCGACGGTCGCCGAGAACATCTTCATGTCCGCCATCAATACCCGCCGCGCGCCGCTGATGAATTTCCGCAGCTTGCAGGCCGAGGCGCAGAAGGTGATGGATCTTTTGGCCTCGATCCCGGTGCGCACCAAGGTCGGCGACCTTTCCATTTCCAACCAGCAGCTGGTCGAGATCGCCAAGGCGCTGACGCTCGACTGCCGCGTTTTGATCCTCGACGAGCCGACCGCGGCGCTGACCGAGCCGGAAGCGCAACGCCTGTTCGCCATTGTCCGCGAACTCAAGTCGCGCGGCATCTCCATCATCTACATCAGCCACCGCATGGCCGAGATCTTCTCGCTCTGCGACAGGGTGACGGTGTTCCGCGACGGCCGTTACGTCGCCACCGACGAGATTGCGGCGACCTCGCCCGACGAGGTGGTGCGCAAGATGGTCGGCCGCGAGATCGCCCAGCTCTATCCCGAAAAGCTCGGGCCGGGCGAGGCGCCGGGCCGCACATTGCTCGAGGTCTCCGACCTGTCGGATGGCGAGCGCTGCTTCGGCGTCGGCCTCGAGCTGCGCGCCGGCGAAATCCTCGGCATCGGCGGGCTGATCGGCTCCGGCCGCAGCGAAATCGCCCAGACGCTGTGCGGCCTGCGGCCTGCGGTTTCAGGTGGTGTCGAGATCGATGGCCAGCCCCTCAAGGTTTCCGGCTACGCCCAGGCGGTGAAGGCCGGGCTCGTCTATCTCTCCGAGGACCGCAAGGGCTCGGGCGTGTTCCTCGACATGTCGATCGCCGCCAATGTGTCAGCGCTCGATCTCGGCAAGCTCACCGGCAGCCTCGGCCTGCTCGACCGTCGCGCCGAAACCGAGCAGGCGACCGAACTGGCCAGGCGCCTCGGCGTGCGTATGGCCGGCGTCGGTGCTGCGGTGTCGACGCTCAGCGGCGGCAACCAGCAGAAGGTGGCGATTGCCAAGCAGCTGTCGGTCGGTCCCAAGGTGATGATCATGGACGAGCCGACGCGCGGTATCGACGTCGGCGCCAAGGCCGAGATCCATCGCCTGCTGCGCAAGCTTGCCCGCCGCGGGGTCGGTATCATCGTCATTTCCTCCGAGATGCCCGAGCTGATCGGCCTGTGCGACCGCGTGCTGGTGGTGCGCGAGGGCCGGATCGCCGGCGAGCTCGCGGCCGACGAACTCGGCGAGGAAGCCATCATCATGCTCGCCTCCGGCGTGCAGCCCAGTTCACACCCCAATTCAGGCAACGCCAGGCAGGCCCGAAATGTCGCCTAGGGAAGCGGAAGCACCGATCATGACGGCTCAGATCAAGACCGAAAGCCAGGGCGCGCGGTGGAACCTCGCGCGGCTGGGCTCGATGCGCGAGGCGGGGTTGATCGTCATCATCCTGGCGCTGTGCATCGCCATGTCGTTCGCCTCGCCGCATTTCCTGACATGGGGCAACTTCCGCGCCATGCTGATGAGCTTCTCCATCGAGGGCATCGTCGTGGTCGGCATGACCATCCTGCTCATCGTCGGTGGCATCGACCTGTCCGTCGGTTCGGTCGTCGCCTTCTCGATGGTGGTGTCGGGTGCGCTGTTCCTGGCCGGTCTCGATCCGTGGACCGCGAGCCTGATCGGCATCGCCGTCAGCGCGCTGATCGGCGCGGTGATGGGCTTCTTCGTCACCGTTGTCGGGCTCAACCACTTCATCACCTCGCTTGCGGCGATGGTGATCGTGCGCGGCCTGTGCCTGATCGTCACCAAGGGCACGCCGCTGTCGCTGTTCACCCTGCCGCCGGCTTTCAAGGCGATCGGCCAAGGCAGCTTCCATGGCGTGCCCTATGTCATCATCATCTTCGTGGTGGTGGTTGCGATCTTCGACTTCCTGCTGCGCCGGGCGACCGCGTTCCGAAAAGTCTTCTACACCGGTTCCAACGAGAAGGCGGCGCAGTACTCGGGCATCCGCACCAGGCAGGTGAAGTTCTGGGTGACGGTGCTGAGCTCGACGCTGGCGGGCTTTGCCGGCATCATCTACATGTCCCGCTTCGGCGCAGCCACGCCCACCTTCGGCGCCGGCATGGAGCTCAATATCATCGCCGCCGCCGTCATCGGCGGGGCATCCCTCAACGGTGGCTCGGGCACCATCTTTGGCGCCATCCTCGGCATGGCGCTGCTGTCGGTGGTCACCAGCTCGCTGATCCTGCTCGACATCTCCGTCTACTGGCAAGACATGATCAAAGGCTGCATCCTTCTCGCCGCCGTCTCCATCGACCACCTGCTTCACCGCAGGAAGGCATGAGGAGACCGACCATGGCCAACGGCAACTCACGCGACGAAATCGCCAGCGCCCGCCAGATGCACCAGGCGCTCGTGCTCCACTACATGGAAGGCAAGACCCAGGCGGAGATCGCCCACGAGCTCGGCATCTCGCATGCCACCGTCAACCGACTGATCAAGCGCGGCCACCAGATGGGGCTGGTCGAAATCAGGATCAAGTCGCCGATCGAGCATCTGGTCGACATCGAAAGCCGGCTGGTGGCGCTCGGCGGGCTCAAGCGTGCAGTGGTCGTGCCCTCGCTCGGCGACAATCCGCAGACCGCGCTGCAGCGTGTCGGCGAGGCGGCGGCGACGCTGCTGCAGGACACGATCAAGGACGGGGACACCATCTCCATCACCGGCGGCAAGGGCGTTTCCGCCGTGGTCGCTGGCCTCAACGGGGGCCGCCAGGTCAAGGTCGAGGTCATTCCGGCGACCGGGCTGGTGCAGGGCAAGCACTACACCGACGTCAACCACGTGGCGTCGCTGATGGCAGACAAGCTCGGCGGCCGCGCCTACCAGGTGCATGCGCCGCTGTTTGCCGACAGCCCCGAGCAGCGCAACATGCTGATGGGGGTGAGTTCCGTCTCCGACGTGTTCCGCAAGGCACGCGAGGCCAATGTCGCAGTGGTCGGCATCGGCTCGATCCTGACCGACGATTCCAGCTACTACGACCTGCATCCGTCGTCGAGCACGGATCGCCAGGCCATCGAGCGCTCGGGCGCGGCGGGCGAGTTGCTTGCCCATCTCGTCGATGCCCAGGGCAAGGTCTGCGACTACAGCCTCAACCGTTGCCTGGTGTCGCTGACGCTCGAAGAATTCGCCACCATCCCGCGCACCATCGGCGTCGCCAGCGGCGCCAGCAAGGTGGCACCCATCCTCAGCGCCATGCGCGGCAATCACCTCGAAACGATCGTCACCGACGAAGCCACGGCCCTCCAGGTCCTGACACTCGCCGAAGGAAAGAGACCATGACCCAGCTTGTGCGCAACATCGGCCGTTCAGGCATTTCGGCCTCCGGCGTCGGCCTGGGCACCTGGGCCATCGGCGGCTGGATGTGGGGCGGCACCGACGAGGATGCCTCGATCGGCGCGATACAGGCATCCATCGACGCCGGCGTGTCGCTGATCGACACCGCACCCGCCTATGGCCTCGGCCGCAGCGAGGAGATCGTCGGCAAGGCCATCCACGGCCGGCGCGACAAGGTGGTGATCGCCACCAAATGCGGGCTCAACTGGCACTCGGGCAAGGGCAACCATTTCTTCGATCAGGACGGGCTTCCCGTGCACCGCTATCTCGGCGCCGACGGCATCGCCCATGAAGTCGAGCAGAGCCTGCGCCGCCTCGGCACCGACCGCATCGACCTCTACATCACCCATTGGCAGGACCCGACGACGCCGGTCGCCGAGACGATGGAGACGCTGCTGCGCCTGAAGGAGCAGGGCAAGATCGGCGCCATTGGCGTGAGCAACGTCAATGCCGGGGAGTTGGAGGCCTACATCGCCGCCGGCCAGCTCGACGCCATCCAGGAGCGCTATTCGATGCTCGACCGCGAGATCGAAGACACGCTGCTGCCGATCACGCGGGCCAATGACGTGGCCACGCTCAGCTACTCGTCGCTGGCGCTCGGCCTGCTCTCCGGCGCCATCGATCCGTCCCGCCAGTTCGGCGGCGACGACCAGCGCAAGGACAATCCGCGCTTCTCCGAGGCCAACCGGCAGAAGGTCGCGGCGCTGAAGGCTGCCATCGCGCCTGTCATTGATCGTCACAAGGCGAGCATGGCGCAGGTGGTGATCGCTTGGACTTTGGCCCAGCCCGGCATCACCTTTGCGCTCTGCGGCGCGCGCAATCCGGCGCAGGCGCTCGACAATGCGCGGGCCGGCCAGATCAGGCTCGACGCCGCGGATCTGGCCGTGCTCGACGCGGCCATCTCCAGGCATCTCGTCGCCATGGACGCCTGATCGAAGGAAGCCATCCGCATCATGAATCGCAGCGAAACCATAGCCGGCCTCAAGGGCCGGAACGGCCCCGCCGTGCTCGTGATCGGGGGTGGCATCAACGGCATCAGTGTCTTCCGCGAGCTGGCGCTCCAGGGTGTCGACGTATTGCTGGCCGAGAAGGGCGACTATTGCTCGGGTGCCAGCTCCGCTCTGTCGCGCATGGTGCATGGCGGCCTGCGCTACCTCGAGAACGGCGAGTTCAAGCTTGTGCGCGAGTCCTTGCTGGAGCGCGACCGGCTGCTCAAGAACGCCCCGCATTTCGTGGCCCCCCTGCCGACGACGGTGCCGATCTTCGACGTCTTCTCGGGCATCACCAACGGCGCCTTCCGCTTCCTCGGCCTGACCCGCCGGCCGAGCCGGCGGGGGGCCGTGGTCATCAAGGCCGGCCTCGCCGTCTACGACATCCTCACCGCCAGCCGCCGGCTGATGCCCAGGCACATCTTCCGTAGCCGGACCGAAACGCTGAGGACCTGGCCGGGGATCAATCCCGACATCCGCAACTCTGCGACCTATTATGACGCCTGGGTCAGCCGGCCCGAGCGGTTGGGCGTCGAGATGCTCAACGACGCGCTTGCCGCCAACCCGGCGGCGCGGGCGCTGAACCATGTCCATGTCGGCGGCGATGCCGAGGGCGTGAAGCTGGTCGACACGCTGACAGGCGACACGATCCGGCTCGCGCCGAAGCTGATCGTCAACGCCACGGGCGGATGGATCGACCTGACCAACTCGGGTCTCGGCGCTCACGCGCCCAGGATGATGGGCGGCACCAAGGGCTCGCATCTGATCATCGCCAGCCGTGAGCTGCATGACGCCCTTGCCGGCCACATGATCTATTACGAGAACGAGGACGGGCGCATCTGCATCCTGTTCCCTTATCTCGGCAACGTGCTGGTGGGCTCGACCGACATCCGCGTCGACGACCCCGACCAGGTGCGCTGCGAGGCCGACGAGCGCGTCTATATCCTCCAGTCGCTTGCCTTCGTCTTTCCCGGCATCCGCCTCGCACCGGAGGAAATCGTCTTCCAGTTCGCCGGCGTTCGTCCGCTGCCGGCCAGCGACGACAGCTTCACCGGCCGCATCCCGCGCGACCATTTCTGCGAGGCGGTGCCGGCCAGCGGCGCGCTGCCCGAAATGCTGTGCATGATCGGCGGCAAGTGGACCACCTTCCGTTCGTTCGGGGCGCTGGCAGCCGACATGGCGCTGGAGCGGCTGGGCCTGGGGCGGGTACGGGACACCGAAGACCTGGCTATTGGCGGCGGCCGCGACTTCCCCGCCGATGTCGAGCGCTGGGTCGCCAAGAAGGCGGCCCTTTCGGGCCTATCCTTGCCGCGCATGCGCGATCTTTTCGAGCGCTACGGCACGGATGCTGCGACGATTGCCAGGGGCCTTGGCGATGACAAGATGCTGCCGGGCTGCAGCTATTCCATCGGCGAACTCCGACACCTGATCGCGCTGGAACATGTCGAGAAGCTCGACGACCTGCTGCTCCGGCGCACCACCATCGGGGTGACCGGCAAGCTCTCGTCCGGACTCATTGCCCAGGCGCTCGACATCCTGGCCGAGGCCAAGGGCTGGGACGCAGCCCGCGGCGCCCGCGAACACCATGAATTCCTCGCCCTGCTCGAAAGCCGGCACGGGCTCGATGCCACGAAACTCCCAGCAAGATCCGAAAGGAGCGCAGAATGCGCATCAGCCCTAAAGTCCGCATGAACCGCCTGTTCGCCAACGGGCGTTGCCTCGACGTCGCCATCGATCACGGCGTCTGCAACGAACCGTCCTTTCTCGACGGGCTGGAGGATGTAGCCGGCGTCGTCGACCAGCTGGTCGCGGCCCGTCCCGATGCCATCCAGATGAATTTCGGCCAGGCCGACCTGCTGCAGGAGCGTCCGGGCAAGGACAAGCCGGCGCTGGTCATGCGCATCGACATGGGCAATCCCTACAACAAGACCCGCCATCGCCACATGTGGGCCGTGCTGCAGAACGAGCACGAGCCGCTGATCGGCGCGCTGGCCATGGATGCGGCCTGCGTCGTGGTCAACCTGTTCATGCTGCCCGACGAGCCAGACCTGTTCCGCCAGTGCGTGCAGAACATTGCGCGCGTCCGCGCCGACTGCGACAAGTACGGCATGCCGCTGATGATCGAACCGCTGGCGATGCTGCCCAACTCCGAACGCGGAGGGTACATGGTCGACGGCGATGCCGAGAAGATCGTGACGCTGACCCGGCTGGCCCGCGAGATGGGCGCCGACGTCGTCAAGGCCGATCCGACCACCGCGGCCGCCGATTTCCACGGCGTCGTCGAGGCTGCGCGCTGCCCCGTGCTGGTGCGCGGCGGCGGCAAGGAAGACCTGCGCTTGGTGTTCGACAAATCGGCGGCGCTGATGGCGCAGGGCGCGCACGGCATGGTCTATGGCCGCAACATCTACCAGCACGCCAATCCGAGCGCCGTCGTCGCAGGCCTGATGGCGATCATCCATGAAGGCGCCGACGGCGCCACCGCCTGGGACCGCTACACCAAGGCGAGCTAGCGCCCGGCTCCGCAAGCCGGGAAGGGGCTTGCCGGTTCGGGCCGATCAATCAGACAGAGCCCCGTTCCGCATCGGTCGGAATGGCATAGGCTCGAAGCCCTGGGAGGGGTTTATGGGAGGATGCATTCTCGGCCTCGATGCCGGCAACACCGTCATCAAGGCCGTGCTGTTCGACCTCGAAGGCCGCGAGCTGGCACTTGCCGCCAAGGATGGCCGTTCGAGCATGCCCAGGCCCGGTCATGTCGAGCGCGATCTGGGCGAACTGTGGCGCAATGCCGTCGAGGTCATCAGCCAGTGCATCGCGCGATCGGGCGTCGCCGCATCCGACATCCTTGCCGTCGGATGCGCGGGCCATGGCAACGGGCTCTACGCGCTCGACCGCGACGGCGAGCCGCTCGTCGGCATCCAGTCGCTCGACACGCGTGCTGCGCAACTGGTCTCGCAGTGGCAAGGCGGGGGCGTCGGCGAGCGCACCTATCCGCACTGCCTGCAGAAGCCCTGGGCCGCCCAGACGCCGACGCTGCTGGCCTGGCTGAAACGCCATGACCCTGCGCTCTACGGCCGCATCGGCACCGTGTTCCTGTGCAAGGACTTCGTCGTCAACCGGCTGACCGGTGCCCGCTCGACCGATACAACCGACATGTCAGGCTGCGGCCTGCTCACCATGCCGGGCCGCCGCTACGAGCCTGAGCTGCTGGCCGCCTATGGCCTCGAGGATTGCGGCGGGATGCTGCCGCCGGTGCTGGAATCGGCCGAAATCGCCGGGCGCATCTCGCCCGAGGTCGCCGGCCTTACCGGCCTCGCCGAGGGTACGCCCGTTATTGCCGGCCTGTTCGACGTGGTCGCCAGCGCCATCGGCTCGGGCGTCACCCGCACGGGGGCGGCCTCGATCATCGCCGGAACCTGGAGCATCAACCAGGTCATCACCGACGAGCCGATCCGCGATCCCAGCATCTTCATGCTGTCGACCTACGATCCCGAGCGTTATCTCGCGATCGAATCCAGCGCCACCTCGGCCGCCAATCTCGAATGGATCGTGCGCGAGTTCTTCGAGCACGAACACGAGGCCGGCCGGTCGCCGTTCGAAACCTGCGGCGAACTGGTCGCCTCGGTCGACCCGACCAGTGATGTCCCGATCTACCACCCCTATCTCTATGGTGCCCAGGCCAATGGCCAGGCGCGCGCCGGCTTCTACGGCATCGCCGGCTGGCACAGCCGCGCCCATCTGCTCCGGGCGCTGTTCGAAGGCGTGGTGTTCGAGCATCGCCGCCATGTCGAGACGCTGCGTGCCGCCGGCGCTGCGGTCGACGAGGCGGTGCTGTCGGGCGGCGGTTCGCGCAGCGCCATCTGGCCGCAGATCTTCGCCGACGTGCTCGGCCTGCCGGTGACGGTGGCGCGCAGCCGTGAGACCGGCGCGTTAGGGGCGGCCATCGCTGCCGCGACAGGCGTCGGCGTGTTCAGGGATTTCGCCGAGGGTGCCCGGGCCATGACGGCAGCGGCGCGCCACTATCAGCCCAATGACGGGGTGGCGCAGGCCTATGGACGGCGCTACCGCCTTTATGGCGAAATCAACAAGGCGATGGGGCCCTTGTGGCAGAGCATGGCGAGCGAACAGGTCGAGGCATGACCGCAAGCGATTTCGGCACATATGACTTCATCGTGGTCGGCGCCGGTTCGGCTGGCTGCGTGCTGGCCAATCGCCTGTCGGCCAATCCTGCCAATCGCGTGCTGCTGATCGAGGCCGGCGGCAGCGACCGTTACCACTGGGTCGATATTCCGATCGGCTATCTCTACTGCATGGGCAATCCGCGCACCGACTGGCTGATGAAGACCGAGGCCGAGCCGGGGCTGAACGGCCGCGCGCTGAACTATCCCCGGGGCAAGGTGCTGGGCGGCTGCTCGTCGATCAACGGCATGATCTACATGCGCGGCCAGGCCGCCGACTATGACGGCTGGCGCCAGGCCGGCAATGTCGGTTGGGGTTGGGACGACGTGCTGCCCTATTTCCTGAAGTCGGAGGACTATCACGGCACGGCCTCCGCCGGGCATGGCAAAGGCGGCGAATGGCGCGTCGAACGCCAGCGCCTGTCCTGGCCGATCCTCGACGCTTTCCGCGACGCTGCGGAGGAGACCGGCGTTCCCCGCACCGACGACTTCAACCAGGGCACCAACGAGGGCTCCGGCTATTTCGAGGTCAACCAGAAGAAGGGCGTGCGCTGGAACACGTCGAAGGCCTTCCTGCGCCCGATCCTCAACCGGCCCAACCTGCGTGTCGTCACCGGCGCCGAGACCGAGCGGCTGGTGCTCGAGGGGCGGCACGTGCGCGGCGTCGTCTTCCGCCTCGATGGCAAGCTGCATGAGGCGAAGGCAGGCGAGACGATCCTCGCCGCAGGCGCCATCAACTCGCCCAAGATCATGGAGCTGTCGGGCATCGGCCGCCCGGATGTGCTCGCCAGCCTCGGCATCGATGTCAGCCATCGGCTCGACGGTGTCGGCGAAAACCTGCAGGACCATCTGCAGATCCGCACGGTTTTCAAGGTCCACAATGCCGCGACGCTCAACCAGCGCTATCACAACCTTTTCAGCCGCGCGGCGATGGGCATCGAATATGCGCTGAGGCGATCCGGCCCGCTGTCGATGGCGCCGAGCCAGCTCGGTATCTTCGCGCGCAGCGATCCGCGGCTCGAAACGCCCGACCTCGAATACCACGTCCAGCCGCTCAGTACCGACCGGCTGGGCGAGCCGCTGCACCGCTTCCCGGCGGTCACGGTCTCGGTCTGCAATCTGAGGCCCGAAAGCCGCGGCAACGTGCATGCCACCTCAGCCGACCCGGCCAAGGCGGCGGCGATCCGTCCGAACTACCTGTCCACCGAAGGCGACCGCGAGGTCGCGGTGGCGTCCATCCGCCATGTCCGCAAGCTGATGTCGACGAAGGCCATCGAGCGTTTCGCGCCCGAGGAGATCCTGCCCGGGCCGGCGGTCGCCAGCGACGCTGACGTGCTGAAAAAGGTCGGCGACATCGCCACCACGATCTTCCACCCCGTCGGCACCTGCAAGATGGGCTCCGATGCCCTGTCGGTGGTCGATGACCGGCTCCGCGTCCACGGCCTCGCCGGCCTGCGCGTCGTCGATGCCTCGATCATGCCGTCGATCGTCTCGGGCAACACCAATTCGCCCGTCATCATGATCGCCGAAAAGGCATCGGAGATGATCCTCGCGGATGCTGCCTAACGGCCTCGGGTCCTCGGCAAGCTGGCCGTCAACTCGACAATCGCCTCGCCGACAACCAGCACGCGAGGAGCTTTCCCGCACCTCAGGACGGCATTGCCGCCGCGCCGTTCGGCGCTGCCTTCTGCCTCGGGAAGTCGTAGCCATTGGCCTTGGACGTCAGGTAGCCTGCGCCCACCAGCGCCTCCGCTATCTTCACGGCCGCCGTGACGCCGTCGATGACGGGCACTCCCGTCCGTGCCGTCAACCGCTCGCACAGTCGCGACATGCCCGCGCAGCCGAGGATGATCGCCTCGGCGCGGTCCTGCGTCTTTGCGAGTTCGATCTCGTCGATCAGCAGGCGTTCCGCCTTTTCCGGCTCTTCCTCCAGGCCCAGGACCGGCAGGTCGATGGCGCGGACGGCGCGGCAATGATGCCCGGCGCCATAGGTCTGCACGATGTCTTCGATGATCGGCACCGAGCGGGGAAGGGTGGTGACGACGGAAAAGCGGCGGCTGATGGTCATTGCGACCTGCACGGCCGCCTGGCAAATGCCGATCACCGGTCCCTTGGCGATTTCTCGCGCCGCGTGCAGCCCGGGATCGTCGAAGCAGGCGATGACATAGGCATCCACGCCCTCAGCCTCGCCGCGGCGAATTTCCGACAGCATGCCCGGCACCGCCAAAGCCTCGTCGAAGGCGCCTTCGATGCTGACGGGCGTGGCGCTCGGGTTGACGGCGGTAACCTGCGTGTCCTGATTGGCCACGCGCAAGGCGCTTTCGAGCGCCTGGGCTGTCATGGAGGCTGTCGAGTTAGGGTTGATCAGGCGTATATGCACGTCGAGTTTCCTAATGCGCAGTTTCTAGAGCCGCGACAAATGCTGAAGGGCCCGCGCCTGCGATGCGGCTTGGCGGTCTGGCGTGACGGCGGTTGACATTTTTCTACCCATGCCGAATGTCCATGGCCGTGGCAGGGTCAGGTGCATGGCAGATCAGACGGGCATTTCTACGCAGCACATTGTCGAAAAGGTCTGGCTTTCGATCGCCGAACGCAGGTTGCGGCCGGGCGTTCAACTGAAGGAAGGCCAGCTGGCGACCATATTCGACGTCAGCCGCGCCCGCATCCGCCAGGCGCTTTCGGCGCTCGAGCGTGAAGGTCTCGTGACCATCATCCCGAACCGGGGCGCCTTCGTCTGCCAGCCCTCCGTCGATGACGCCCACGACGTTTTCGCTGTTCGCCGCTCGGTGGAGCGGTGCGTCGTCGAGCGCATCGGCAAGTTGGCCGCGAAGGCTGACATCGACAGGCTGCGCAGCCATGTCGCGAGCGAACGCGTCGCCAACGCGAAGGATGTGACCACCGACATCATCAAGCTGTCGGGCGGCTTCCACCTGCTCCTGGCCGAGATCTCGGGCTCCGATTTCCTCTTCGGCATGATGCGCGACCTGATCTCGCGGACCTCGCTCATCACCGCCGTGTATCGCAACACTGCACGCTTCAACTGCGGCCCGGACGAACATGCAGAGATCGTCGAGGCGATCTCCGTCGGCGATGTCGGGAAGGCTTCGCGGCTGATGGAGCATCATCTCGAGCATGTCGAATCCGAGCTCGACCTGCGGGAAGTGCGCGACCTGTCCCATGACCTGAAGGCCGCGCTGGCGTAGCCCCATATCCGCGGCTCGATCATTCGTCCCCCACCAGATGGCAGGCGACGTGCGTTCCGTTGCCGAGCGTGCGCAACTTGGGGAGTTCCGCTGAGCAACGGGCGGTCGCCATCGGGCAGCGCGGATGGAACGGGCAGCCTGACGGCGGCTTGAGCGGGCTCGGCACCTCGCCCGCAGCCACTGTCCTGTCGCGATGCGGATGCTGGATGTTCGGGATCGTCTGGAGCAGCAGCTGCGTATAGGGATGGCGCGGCCGGGCGAACAGCTCCTCGGTCTCGCCCTCTTCGACGATGCGGCCGAGATACATCACCGCGATGCGGTCGGACATGTGCCGCACCACGCTCATGTCGTGGCTGATGAACAGGTAGGTCAGCCCGAACTCGTCCTGCAGGCGGCGCATCAGGTTGAGCACCTGCGCCTGCACGGACACGTCGAGTGCCGAGGTCGGCTCATCGCAGACCAGGAAGCGCGGCTCGCTTGCCAATGCGCGCGCGATCGAGATGCGTTGCCGCTGCCCGCCGGAGAATTCGTGCGGGAACTTGTCGCCGTCGGACGCCGACAGGCCGACCGTGCGCAGCAGTTCCTCCACGCGTTCGGTGATCTCGGCCGAAGATTTGCGCAGCTTCATCTCGCGCAAGGGCTCGGCGATGATGTTCTTGACTCGCCAGCGCGGGTTGAGCGACGCATATGGATCCTGGAAGATCATCTGCGCCGACAGCGGCTTGCCGTCCTGGCCGGACGCGAAACGCATCTCGCCGCTGTCCGGCCTGTAGAGGCCGGTGACGAGCCGCGCCACGGTGGACTTGCCGCAGCCGCTTTCGCCGACGAGGCTCAGGCAGCCGCCCATCGGCACGGCAAAACTCACGTCGTTGACGGCCTGGAGCAACTGCCTGGGCTTGCGTTCGATCACGCGGTTGAGCCAGGGCGCGGAAACGTCGAATGTCTTGAAGAGACGATCGACTTTCAGGGCCGGCGGTCTTGCGGGCATGGCAGTCATGCGGTTCCTCCTGCATTCAGCCAGCAGGCGCTGGCTCCTGCTCCGGCCGGCAGCAGGCTGGGTCGCTCGCGCATGCAGCGTGGTCCGGCCTGCTTGCAGCGCGGATTGAAGGCACAGCCCGGCGGGATCGCATCGAGCCGCGGCATCGATCCGTCGATCTGGTTGAGATGCTTGACCCGCGCGCCAAGCGCCGGGATCGATGCCATGAGCCCGCGCGTATAGGGATGCATCGGCTCGTGCAAAACCTTGTCGACCGGCCCGATTTCGACCAGGCGGCCGGCATACATCACCGCGATCCTGTCGGCGGTTTCGGCAATGACGCCCATGTCGTGCGTCACCAGCATCACCGCCGTCCGCTTTTCCTTGCACAGCCTGCGCAGCAGCGATGTGATCTGCGCCTGGATCGAGACGTCGAGTGCCGTGGTCGGTTCGTCGGCGATGATGAGCTTCGGCGAGGCGGCGAGCGCAAGCGCAATGACCACGCGTTGCCGCATGCCGCCCGAGAACTGGTGCGGATACTGATTGACGCGTTCCTCCGGCGAGGGAATTCCGACGTCCTTCAGAAGTGCTACGGCCCGCGCCCTGGCTTCGGCCTTGCCCATGCCGAGATGCTGGCTGATCGTCTCGGTCAACTGCGCGCCGACCGTGAACAGCGGATTGAGCGAGGTCAGCGGGTCCTGGAAGATGGCACCGATCTCGCGCCCGCGGATCTTTTCCATCTCACGGTCGGCCAGGTTGTCGATGCGGCGATCGCCGAGCCAGATCTCGCCCTCGGCGATGCGGCCCGGCCGCTCGAGCAGGCCCTGTATGGCCAGGCCCGTCATCGACTTGCCTGCGCCGGATTCGCCGACGACGCCGAGTATCTCGCCCGGCTGGATCGACAGGCTCACATTGGAAAGGGCGGTGGCAACGCCATGACGACCCGGAAATTCCACCTTGAGGTCGCGGACCTCAAGCACCGGCTTCTCGGTCTCAGCCATTGGGATTGACCTCGACAGGATAGCTTGGAGGGAAGATCTCCGACACAGGCGGATGGGCCCAACTGCGCTCGGGATATTTCGTGACGAGCCCGTCGAACTGTTTCTGTGCCCGCAGCCGTGCCGCCTTCATGTCGATGCCGGCGACCTCCCCGAAGCGCATCGACAGCCGGCCGTCGACGAACACCGCCTGCGTGACCTTGCCCGAGCCTCCCGTGACCAGCGTCGTGATCGGGTCTATGGACGGCGCCATCACGGCGTCGTCGAGGCCGAAGACGGCAATGTCGGCACGCGCTCCAGGGGCCAGACGTCCGAGATCGTCGCGGCCGAGCGCTGTTGCGCCGCCCAGGGTGGCGGCGTCGAAAAGGTCGGCGCATCGGACGCGGTCCGGGGCCCGATCGTTGATCCTGCAGGTGATGAGGCCAACCAAGAGGTTCATCAGCATGTCGGCGGGCGTCGTGTCGGTGCCCATAGCAATGTTGATGCCGCGTTCCCGGCACTTGGAAAACGAGTTCAGCGTGCTGCCGCCGCGCCCCGAAACCAGCGGGCAGTGAACGATCGAGACTCCGTTGGCGGCATAGAGGCCGAGGTCTTCCTCGGTTGCGTTCGTCGCATGTGGTGCAATCAGCCGGTCGTTGAGCAGGCCTTCGCGCGCCAGCCAGACAGGGGCGGTCGCGCCGTGCAGCTTGCGCACGGTCTCCACTTCCATGGCGCCCTGCGCCATGTGCAGACGGATCTTGCAGCCAAGGTCGCGCGCGGCGGCCTGGGTACGACGCAAGAGTTGCGACGTACAGGTCTCGACGCGGTCCGGCACGAGCAGGCCGCGCACCAGATCGTCGAAGCGGCCCGTCTGCCGGCCGATATAGTCGACGGCGTCGCGCAGGCCCTTGAGGCCGCGCTCCTCGTCGAACACCGGCACCATCTGGCCGGGCGCATCCAGCACCATGCCGCCGGCGCGATAGGCAGGGCTCAGATAGATACGGAGGCCGAGGTCGCCGGCGGCATCGGCCGCGGCATCGAACTCGGCGACCGTTTCGCCCCATTCGCGATAGAACAGCGAGGCGATGGGTGCTGCCGTGGTGATGCCGTTCAGCAGCAGCTGGCCGAAGGCAAACCGCTTCTGGAACGCCAGCTCTTCCTGCGAATACATCTCATAGGGGCCGGCTTCGACATAGGAGCGCGGCCATACCCGGCCTTTGGCCCAGCCGGGGTGATGGTCGATGCCGAGGATGGTCGTATCCAGGTCCGACAGCGCGTCGAGATCGACGAAGCCTGGGCTGACGAGCGCGTTGCCGAAATCGATCCGCCGGGCCACCTCGCCGGGGAACTCTGTGCCGACGAAGACGACTTGGCCGCCGTCGATCACGAGCTCGCCATTCGGGACGAGCCGATGTGAGCCGTCGCGGTGACCGAGCACCCAGGCGGCGGTGATCAGCGTCCGCCCTTCGGGGCGTTTGCCGAGCGGAAGCGAGTCGAGCACCTGACGGGTCATGGCATTTCCACCATTGCAACGCCGCCGCGCGCGGTGACGCGGCCGGCCTTGATGACGAGAGGGCGCGGGTCGACATCGACGACGGCATGCGCGAGCGTCTCGCCGCTGAGCAAGGTGAGGTCGGCATGGCAGCCCTCGGCCAGGCCGTAGCCGTCGATGCGCATCACGTCCGCGCCGCCCTGCGAGACGATGTGCAGCATATGTTCCAGCTCGCGGTCCGAGCGCAGGCCGTTCTTCATTCCGATGACCTTGGCGCGGTCGATCATGTCGGGTTGGCCCCAGGGGCCCCAGGTGTCGCGGATGCCATCGCAGCCGGCGCCGACGCGGACGCCGGCCTGCTTGAGACGCATCACTGAAGGCACCGTCGCGGACGGTGCGCCCGTCGTCAGGATGGCCACGTCCAGCGCCGCGATCTCGTCGACGAGCTGGCCGACGCGCAGATAGTCGTTCATGCCGAGCGCAAAGGCATGGCTGATGGCGACCTTGCCCTGCATGCCATTGGCGCGGATGCGCTCGAAGATGAGCTCCATCGTGAAGGCGCCGAGGTCGCCGGCCTCATGCAGATGGATGTCGATCGGGCATTGGTGCTTCACCGCCAGCGAGAAGATGGCATCGAGTTGGCCTTTCGGATCGCGGTCGATGCCGCATGGATCGATGCCGCCAAGGACTTCGCAACCCTGCGCCAGCGCCGCGTCGAGCAGTTCCAGCGTTCCCGGCATCACCATGACGCCCGACTGCGGGAAGGCGACGATCTCGATGTCGATGATGCCCTTGAGCTTTTCGCGGGTTTCCATCACGCCATCGACGATGGAGAGGCCGTGGACCGGGTCGATGTCGACGTGACTGCGGATGTGGGTCGTGCCATGCGCGGCCAGGCCGATGGCGTGGCGCATCGACTGTCGATGCGGATCGATGCCGATGGCGCTGCGGTTCTCCCGCTCGTAGTCGATGCGTTCGCGCAGCACCGCACGCCGGTTGTTTTCATGCCAGGGCATGCCCCAGGTGGTCTTGTCGAGATGCGTGTGCGCGTCGATGAGGCCGGGAATGGCAATGGCGCCGCCGCCGTCCTCGACCGCCATGCCTGCATCCGGCTCGAAATGGCCGATGCCGGCGATCCGGCCGTCGCGGATCAGCAGATCGCTCGCCGCCTCCCCGAAAGGCCGGACATTGCGGAGCAGCAGGTCGTTCATGGGCACTTTACCTCAGTTTCGGATTGAGCACGTCGCGCAGCCAGTCGCCGAGAAGATTGACGACGACGACGAGCAGGCAGAGCTGGATCACCGGAAACAGGACGATCCACCACGAGCCCGAGAACAGATACTGGTTGCCGATGCGGATCAGCGTGCCGAGCGACGGCTGGCCCGGCGGCATGCCGATGCCCAGGAACGACAGCGTCGCCTCGGTCAGGATGGCCATGCCGAAGTTCAGCGTGGCGGCGACCAGCACCGGCGTCAGCGTGTTGGGTAGGATGTGGTGTGCCAGGACGCGGCGGGCCGGCACTTTCAGGAGCTTGGCGGCCTGGACGTATTCCTTGCTGCGCTCCACGATCGTCTGCGCGCGCACCGTACGTGCGTATTGCACCCATGCCGAAAGGGCGATCGCCAGCACCAGCACGGCCGAGGCGCCAATCTCGCGCAAATCGGCGGGAAGCAGCTGTCGCACCACCGTCGAAACGAGGATCGCGATCAGGATGGTCGGGATGGACAGGGTGATGTCGCCGAAGCGCATCAGCACGTTGTCGACGAAGCCGCCGAAGAAGCCGGCGACCAGCCCGGCAGTCATGCCGATCAGGAGCGACAGAGCCACCGAGGAGAGGCCGATCACGATCGATATCCGCGTGCCGTAGAGGATGGCCGAGAGCATGTCGCGGCCTTGCGTGTCGGTGCCGAGCAGATAGGGCCACTCGCCACCTTCCTGCCAGACCGGCGGCAACTCCGCCTTCCACATGTCGAGCTGGGCTGCATCATACGGGTTCTGGGCGGCAAATAGCGGCGCAAAGGCTGCGGTGACGATGAGCACGGCGAGGATCGCCGCGGCAACCATCGCCGTCTTGCTATGCGTGAACGACCACCAGACATCGCTGTTGCGCATGCGTTGCAACATCGTCCGCCGCGGTGCGATTGCGCCCGTCTGGGACTTCGGCGTTTCGATCGTCATGGACTTGTCCTTCCGGCGATCAGCGGGCGTTGCGCAGGCGCGGGTCGATCACCGCATAGGTGATGTCGACCAGCGTGTTCAGCGCGACGAAGATGAAGGAAATGATGCACAGGTAGGCGGCCATCACCGGTATGTCGATGAAGGTCACGGCCTGGATGAACAGCATGCCCATGCCAGGCCACTGGAAGACCGTCTCGGTGATGAGGGCGAAGGCGATCAGCGAACCGACGTTCATCGCGGTCATCGTCACCACGGGCATCAGGCAGTTCCTGAGCGCATGGCGGAAATGGATGCGCCAACGCGGAATGCCCCTGGCGCGGGCAAACTTCACATAGTCGGAGCGCAGCACTTCCAGCATTTCGGCGCGCACCAGGCGCATGATTAGGGTGATCTGGTAGAGCGAGAGCGCGACCGCCGGCAGGAGCAGCGCCGCCCGGCCGGACGGTGTGAGCAGCCCGGTTGACCACCAGCCGATCTGGACGACGTCGCCACGGCCGAAGGCCGGCAGCCAGCCGAGACTGACCGAGAACGCAAGGATGAGAAGGATGCCGACGACGAAGCTGGGCAGCGATACGCCGACGATCGAAACGAATTGCAGTGTCTCTGTGTACCACTTGCCGCGTTTTATCGCTGTGAGGACACCCAGCGGAATGCCCACCACGAGCGAGATCAGCGTGGCGACCAGCACCAGCTCGAGCGTCGCCGGGAAGCGGTCGGCGATCAGGGTCAGCACGTCCTGGCCGTTGCGGTAGGAGATGCCGAAGTCGCCCTGCGCCGCATTCACGACGAAGCGGGCGAACTGCGTGGGGATGCCGTCGTTCAGGCCCAACCGTTCCCGCAGACTGTCGCGGTCGGCCTGGGTCATCTGCTCGTTGGCCATCAGCTCCACCGGATCGCCCGCAAGACGGAAGATCAGGAAAGCCAGCATCGCAACGGCGAGCATGACCATGATCGCATTGGCGATGCGGGTGATGATGAAGACCAGCATGTCAAGCCTCGCAAGCTGTGCGGGAGCCGGAGCGCATGGGCTCCGGCTCCACACCAGGGTCATTCCGCGTAATTGGTCAGCCAGTGACGCGGCTTGTTGTCAGCCAGCTGCGCGATCCGGTCGATCTTCTTGCTCATGACCCAGGCCATCGGCTGCTGGTGCAGAGGCAGCATGATCATCTCGTCCTTGGCCATCTGGAGCGCCTTGGTCTGCAGCTCGAGACGCTTTGTCCGGTCCATCTCGGTCGAAGCCTGGATGATCAGCTTGTCGATCTCCGGATAGCTCCAGCCGCCCCAATTGAAGACGCCGGCCTTGTCGCTCTTGGTCTCGATCATCTGCAGCAGGATCGAATAGCTGTCGAGCATCGGTTCGTTCGCCCAGCCGATGAGGTAGGCGTCGGACAGCCCGCCGGTGCGCTTGGGCGCCTGCGCGGCCGTCGGAGCGATGTCGAGCTGCGGCTTGAAGCCGGCGCGGCTCAGCATGTTGACGATGCCCTGGCAAAGCTCCTCTTCGTTGACATAGGCCTCGTTGGTGCAGACGAGGGTGAAGGGGAGGTCGCTGGCGCCGGCTTCGGCAAGCAGCTTCTTCGACATATCGGGGTCGAACGGAACGACGGTGTCCAGCGCCTCGGAGTAGCCCGGGATCTCCGGAGCGATGATCGCGCCTGCGGTCCTCGACTTGCCGCGCATGACGCGCTTCTGGATCAGCTCCTTGTCCAGCGCGTAGGCGAATGCCTGGCGGACGCGCAGGTCGTTGAACTTGTTGTCGGTGCCATTCGCCAGCTTGGGCTTGCGGTTGAAGCCGACCATGACGGTGCGCAGGTCGGTGCGCTCCATCACCTTCAGCTCAGGTTGCGCGACAAGGCGCGGCAGGTCCTGTGCCGGCGCGTTTTCGGTGAAGTTGATCTCGCCCGACAGCAGTGCCGCGACGCGTGTCGCCGCCGAGGTGATCGGCGTGAACTCGATGCGGTCGATATTGGACTGCGACTTGTCCCACCAGTCGGAGTTCTTGACGAGCACCGTCTTGCTGTCCGGTACACGGCTCTCGAGCTTGTACGGCCCGGTCCCGTTGGTGTTGTAGGTCGCGTATCCCTCGATCTTCTTGCCGACGTCGGTGGGCTTCTCCGAGTTGTTGTCCTTCAGCCAGGTGGCGTCGAATATGTGGATGTTGGTCAGGTCGTTGAGCAGCAGGGGATAGGGGCCGACCAACTCGATGTCGATGGTGTAATCGTCCACCTTCTTCGCGGACTTGTAGGCCGGAAGGTTGCCGCGCAGCGGAGACACCGGATCGCTGACCCGGGTGAGCGAAGCGATCACGTCGTCCGCGGTGAATTCAGCGCCGTTGTGGAACTTCACGCCCTGGCGCAGGTGGAACCTCCAGACGTTGTCCGCCACGTTCTCCCAGGATGCCGCCAGCGCCGGCTCGATCTTGAGATTGGCGTCGTAGCGCACCAGGCCTTCATAGACGTGGTTGAGGAAGGCAAGCGTGTAGCTGTCGCCATAGGAATAGGGGTCGAGCGAATAGATGTCGCGCGATGCGCCCCATTTGAGCGTCGCCGCCTGGCCAGCCGTGGACAGCGCGGCCGCCATGAAGGCCGCGAGGGTCAGTTTCTTCAGCATTCTGCAGTTCTCCCTTTAGAGGTCATCGTTCCCCCGTGGCGGGGTTCTTCTTCTTTTTGAAGGGCAGGGACGGCCCGAGGGCCGTCCGGCTATTCGCCGAGGCGGGTCAGCCAGTGGCGCGGCTTGTTGTCGGCGCGGATCACGACCTGCTCGACCCGTTCGGACATCGCCCAGGCCATCGGCTGCTGGTGCAGCGGGATCATGATCAACTCGTCCTTGGCGAGCTTGAGTGCCGCCGTTTCGATCGCCAGGCGCTTTTCGCGGTCGGGCTCCTTGGCCGCCTGATCGACCATCTTGTCCAGCTCGGGATAGGACCAGCCGCCGTAGTTGGCGACACCCGCCGCGCCGCTGCGGGTCGAGAGGACCTGCACGAGGATCGAATAGGCATCCAGCGTCGGCTCGTTGGCCCAGCCGATCATGTAGACGTCGGACTTGCCGCTGGAGCGCTTGGGCGCCTGGGCGGCGCGCGGCCCGATGTCGACATTCGGCTTGAAGCCTGCGCGCGTCAGCATGTTGACGACGCCGGCGCAAACATCCTCCTCGTTCACGCTTTCGTCGTTCATGCAGAGATAGGTGAAGGCGAGATCCGACTGGCCGGCGTCGGCCAGCAGCTTGCGCGACAGTTCGGGGTCGTAGGCCGACGGCTTGTCGAGTTCGGCGCTGTAGCCCGGGATCTCCGGCGCCACCAGGGTGCCGGCCGGGTGCGCGAGGCCGCGCATGACCTTCTTGTTGATGAGCTCGCGGTCGATGGCGTGGTCGAAGGCTTGGCGGACCCGGAGGTCGTTGAAGGGGTTGTTCCTGCCGTCCTCCAGCTTGTCGCGGCGGTTGAACGCGATAGAGACCGTGCGCAGGTCTGAGCGCTTGTCGACCTTGATGCCGGGTGCGGCCTCGAGGCGCGGCAGATCCTGGATCGGGGCGGAATCGACAAGATCGACCTCGCCCGAAAGCAGTGCCGCCACGCGGGTCGCCGGCGATCCGATCGGGGTGAATTCGATGCGGGTGAGGTTGTGCTTCTTCTCGTCCCACCAGCCGTCGTTGACGACCAGCACCGTCTTGCTGTCCGGCACGCGGCTCTCGAGCTTGAACGGCCCCGTACCGTTGGTGTTGTAGGTTGCGTAGCCCTCGACCTTCGCGCCGACGTCGGTCGGTTTCTCGCTGTTGTTGTCGACGAGCCATTGAGCATCGAACATGAAGATGTTCGTCATGTCGTTGAGGAACAGGGCCGACGGCGAGGAAACCTCGATCTCGACCGTGTAGTCGTCGATCTTCTTCGAGCCGACATAGAGCGGGATGTTGCCGCGCAACGGCGATGTCGGATCGCTGACGCGTTTCAGCGACGCGATCACGTCGTCGGCGGTGAACTCGGCGCCGTTGTGGAACTTGACGCCCTGGCGCAGCTTGAAGCGCCAGATCTTGTTGTCGATCAGCTGCCATTCGGTGGCCAGGGCCGGCACCACTTCGAATTCGGGCGTGTAGCGCACCAGGCCTTCATAGATGTGATTGAGGAAGGCCAGGTTCGACGTGGAACCGTAGGAATAGGGGTCGAGCGAGAAAATGTCGCGCTGGCCAGCCCAGCGCAGCGTGTTCGCATGCGCGGCCGTGGCCAGAAGCCCCAGGGTTACCGCAGTCGCGATGGTCTTCCAAAGTCGCCGCATCACACTGCTCCTCCCTAGCTTTGTGCTCGCAGTGGTCAGTTTGTTTACGCATCGACGCAGTGTCAACCAAATTGTCTACAATCATGGGTACTATTTTTTAGATTTTTGTAGACAGTTTTAAATCCCTTGCCGACCGGCTCGGGGAGGCGCGCCGACGTTGCGTTTGGCCGTGCCCCCGGGATCACTGGTCCGGCAGGGGCGCCGAAGAGGGACGTGTGATCGTCCGGGACCCGGCTGCGCTTGAAATGAGCAGGCAATGAGCACATATTGACCCAATGAAGTTCAAATCTTGCACTGGGAGTGTGCGATGACTGCTCAGAGCCTCGGCGTTTCGGCGGCCCATTTCGGCGACAGCCGCACGCCGTTCCTGTCGGCTCGACGGGTGTCCGAGCAGCTCGGCGTGACGCAGTCGGAACTCGCCCGCCTCGTCGGGGTGGCCCGCAACACGCTGGCTGCACGCTCCGGCGCGCGCAAGGTCGACCAAGCGCTGAGCCCGGTGGTGCGTATCCTGGCGATGGCGTCCGAGATGGCCGGCGACGAGCATCGTGCGGTGATCTGGTTCAAGCATCAGCCGATCCCGGGCTGGGCCGGCAAGACGGCCTACGACCTGGTCGGCGAGGGCAAGGCGGACAAGGTCCTGGCCTATCTGGAGGCGGTGCGCTCCGGCGTCTATGCCTGACAAGGCGTGGCCGAAAAGCCGGACCTTGTGGCGGGCCTTCGTGCCGCGCTGGGCCTATCTGCCGCTTTCCGGGGAGGGGGCGGCGCGTTTCGGCGGACGCTGGAACCCGGTCGGCGCGCCGACGCTCTATGCGGCCTGCGAGCTCTCCACCGCATGGGCCGAATACAATCAGGGTTTCGTGCAGCACCCGGCGTTGATCGCGCAGCTTGAACTGAGCGACGCCACACTTGCCGATCTGACGGAGGCCGCCGTGCTTGCCGAACTCGGCATCGATGCGGCGATCCATCGTTGCGAGTGGCGGGCCGATCTCGACGAAGGCCGGGTGCCCGAAACGCATTCGCTTCGCCAGCGGCTGCTCGGGGAGGGCTACGACGGGGTCGTCTACCCGTCCTTCATGTCGCCTGGCGGCAGTTGCGTCGCGCTATGGCACTGGAACGGTTCGGGAAAGCCGTCGGTGAAGGTCATCGACCCCGAGCAACGCCTGCCCAAGACGCCCGCGTCCTGGGTGTAGTCAGTCGGCCCGGTGCTGTCACCGAGCGGCGGGGACGCATATGGTCGAGCGCGTCAGGAAGCGCTTCTCGCGGCCGTTGTCGAGCGAGAACATGCCGCCGCGCCCGGGCACCACGTCGATGATCAGGTCGGTGTGCTTCCACGCTTCGTATTGCGAGGCGCTGATGTAGACCGGCGTGTCGCCGATCGTACCCAACAACACGTCGAGGTCGCCGACGATGAAGTCCGAGCGCGGATAGCACATCGGCGAGGAACCATCGCAGCAGCCGCCGGACTGATGGAACAGCACCGGCCCGTGGTCGGCAGTGATCTCGTCGAGCAGGGCGATGGCCGCCGGCGTGGCGGAGACCTTGTCGAGGGGAGGATGCGAGGACATGGCGCGGGTTCCGGTTCTTCCTTCTCCCCGCCTGCGGGGAGAAGGTGTCACGAAGTGACGGATGAGGGGCAGCGCGGGCGCGGTCAGGTAGGCCCTGCCCCTCACCTGCCTGCCGGCGTCCTCTTCCCGCGAGCGGGGAGAGGAGAACTCGTCACCCTCAGAAGAACCCAAGCTTCTTCGGGCTGTAGCTGACCAGCATGTTCTTGGTCTGCTGGTAGTGGTCGAGCATCATCTTGTGCGTCTCGCGGCCGATGCCCGACTGCTTGTAGCCGCCGAAGGCGGCGTGCGCCGGATAGGCGTGGTAGCAATTGGTCCAGACGCGGCCGGCCTGGATGGCCCGGCCGAAGCGATAGAGCCGGTTGGCGTCGCGGCTCCAGATGCCCGCACCGAGGCCGTAGAGCGTGTCGTTGGCGATCGACAGCGCCTCGTCGTCGTCCTTGAAGGTGGTGACCGAGACCACCGGTCCGAAGATCTCCTCCTGGAAGATGCGCATCTTGTTGTGGCCCCTGAACACCGTCGGCTTGACGTAGTAGCCGCCGGTAAGATCGCCCGGCAGGTTGGCGCGCTCGCCGCCGGTCAGGAGCTCGGCGCCTTCCTGACGACCGATGTCCACATATGACAGGATCTTCTCCATCTGCTCCGACGAGGCCTGCGCGCCGATCATGGTGGCGGGGTCGAGCGGATCGCCCTGGACGATCGCCTCGACGCGTTTCAGCGCGCGCTCCATGAACTTGTCGTAGATCTTTTCGTGCACCAGCGCCCGGCTCGGGCAGGTGCAGACCTCGCCCTGGTTGAGCGCGAACATGACGAAGCCTTCGATGGCCTTGTCGAAGAAGTCGTCGTCTTCCGACGTCACGTCCTGGAAGAAGATGTTGGGCGACTTGCCGCCGAGCTCGAGTGTCACCGGTATCAGGTTCTGCGAGGCGTATTGCATGATCAGCCGGCCAGTGGTCGTCTCGCCGGTGAAGGCGATCTTGGCGATGCGCGGGCTGGATGCGAGCGGCTTGCCGGCCTCGAGGCCGAAACCGTTGACGATGTTGAGCACGCCTGCAGGCAGCAGGTCGCCGATCAGGTCGGCCCACAGCATGATGGTGGCGGGCGTCTGCTCGGCCGGTTTCAGCACCACGCAGTTGCCGGCGGCCAGTGCCGGCGCCAGCTTCCAGCAGGCCATGAGCAGCGGGAAATTCCACGGGATGATCTGGCCGACGACGCCGAGCGGCTCATGGAAATGATAGGCGACGGTGTCGTGGTCGATCTCGGAGATCGAGCCTTCCTGGCCGCGCAGCACGCCGGCGAAATAGCGGAAATGGTCGATGGCGAGCGGCACGTCGGCAGCGGTCGTCTCGCGGATCGGCTTGCCGTTGTCCCAGGTCTCGGCCAGCGCCAGGAGGTCGAGGTTTTCCTCCATGCGGTCGGCGATGCGGTTGAGGATCAGCGCGCGTGTTGCCGGCGCCGTCTTGCCCCAGGCGTCCTTGGCCTTGTGGGCTGCGTCGAGCGCCGCCTCGATGTCGGCGGCGTCGGAGCGGGCGATCTCGCCCAGTGGCCGGCCGGTGACCGGCGAGATGTTTTCGAAGTACCGGCCGGCCTTGGGCGCCACCCACGCGCCGCCGATGAAGTTGTCGTAGCGCTTGGCGAAGGGGATCTTGGCCGTGCGCGAGAATTCCACCTTGTTCATCTTTTCCTCCCGAAGATCGCACCGCGGGATGCGGCGCCCGAGAGGAGAGTGCCAAGTTGCCGGCCGATGTCAGCCGGGGCCTGGCAGGAGGTGGAGGTCATCTGTCGCAGATCTGCGACACATGGAGCGGGGAAAGATCAGTGCGGCCGCTGCAGCCCGAGGCGGGCGAGCTTGCGGTGCAAGGTCGCGCGTGAAATGCCGAGCGCCTCGGCCGCGGCGGAGACGTTGCCGCCGGATCGCGCCAAGGCGCGCTGGACCACGCTGCGCTCTGCCCCGGCCAGATCTTTCGACGCGGCCGCGTGGGTTCCGAGCAGGTCCGCGGCGGGCATCGGCCTGGCCATCATCTGCGGCGTCAGGCCGAGCGCCTGCCGCGCCGCCCGCGTCGCGCCGATCACCAGGTCGTCGTCGTCCACTGCAAGCAGGGCCGCGGGCGAGGTGTCGGGGTTCGGCGCGACCAGGATGCGCGCTGTCGGGAAGCACAGGCGGAAGTTCTCGGCCTCGATACGACGCACGGCGTCGCCCACCGCCATCGAGATCAGACTGACGAAGCCGTCGGTCTGGTCCGCACGGCACGACGACACGTCGAGTGCGGCGGCGAGTTGGCCCTCATGATCGTAGATCGGCGCCGTCGTGCAGGAGAGCAGCGTGTTGCGGCTCAGGAAATGCTGGTCGCGATGAATGGTCAGCGCGCGCTGCTCGATCAGGCAGGTGCCGATGCCGTTGGTGCCTTCGCATTCTTCACTCCACACCGTGCCGGTCCACAACCCCCAATCCTCGAAGGTCTCGTCGTCGGCTGCCGCTCCCCGCCGCTCGACCGGCACGCCGTCGCGGTCGGCGAGGAGCACGCAGCAGCCGACGCCGCCCACGGCGAGATATAGCCGGTCGAGGCTCGTCTGCGCGGCGGCGACAAGCCGCCCGATACGCTCACGTGCGGCCGAAAGCTCTGAATCGGTCAGGCGGCGCGGCGGGTTGCGATGCGCCGGGTCCAGCCGGTGCAGGGACGACGACCGGCTCCATGAGGCCACGAGCGCGGACCGGGCCGCCTCGCTGGAGCGGAGCGCGGCCTGGATCCTGTCCACATGCTCGACGACAACGCTCGCGTTCATGCGCCCCTCCCAAGGCGTTGCCTGCATAGCCTGTCCGGCTCAAGGCCGGCGGCCAAATTGCATGGGGCGGCAGCGTCGGGTCAATTGGTCCTTAGACCAACGATGGGGCCCTCACCACTCGGCGAAGGAGCCGTCGGCGTGGCGCCAGACGGGGTTGCGCCAGCGGTGGCCTTCCTTGGCACGCTCCACGACATAGTCCTCGTCGACTTCGACCCCGAGGCCGGGACCGTCGGGGATGGCGACGAAACCGTCGTCGTAGCGAAACACGTCCTTGTTTTTGGCGTAGTCGATCAGGTCGTTGGCCTTGTTGTAGTGGATGCCGAGGCTCTGTTCCTGCATGAAGGCGTTATAGGTAACGGCGTCGAGCTGCAGGCAGGCGGCGAGCGCAACGGGGCCGAGCGGGCAATGTGGCGCAACCGCGACGTCATAGGCCTCGGCCATGGCCGCGATCTTGCGGCATTCGGTGATGCCGCCGGCGTGCGACAGGTCGGGCTGGATGATGTCGACCACGCCTTCCTCGAATACGCTCTTGAAGTCCCAGCGGCTGTAGAGGCGTTCGCCGAGTGCAATTGGCGCGGACGATAGCGCGGCGATCTCCTTCAGCGCCTCGCGGTTCTCGCTCAGCACCGGCTCCTCTATGAACATCAGCCGGTAGGGCTCGAGCTCCTTGACCAGAACGCGCGCCATCGGCCGGTGGACGCGGCCGTGGAAATCGACGGCGATCCCAACATGCGGGCCGACGGCCTCGCGCACCATGGCGACGCGCTCGACGGCGGCGTCGATCTTGTCGTGGCTGTCGACGATCTGCAGTTCCTCGGTGCCGTTCATCTTGAGGGCGGTGAAGCCGCGCGCCACCACGTCCTTCGCGCCGTCGGCGACGTCGGAGGGGCGGTCGCCGCCGATCCAGGAATAGACCTTGATGCGGTCGCGGCACTTGCCGCCGAGCAATTCGTGCACCGGCACGCCCAGCGCCCTGCCCTTGATGTCCCACAGCGCCTGGTCGATTCCGGCGATGGCACTCATCAGGATCGGGCCGCCGCGGTAGAAGCCGCCGCGATACATGACGTTCCAGTGATCCTCGATCAGGCGCGGATCCTTGCCGACGAGGTAGTCGGCGAGCTCGTGCACGGCCGCCTCGACGGTATGCGCGCGACCTTCGACCACGGGCTCGCCCCAGCCGTTGACACCTTCGTCGGTCTCGATCTTGAGGAACAGCCAGCGTGGCGGGACGATGTAGGTCTTGAGCGCAGTGATCTTCATGATGTCGGCACTACTCCGGAGGGGCTTGTGCCCGTTCAGTCTTGCTTGTGCTGGTTCTTGGCGCGGGCGAGATCGCGGGCAGCGAGATCGAGGATCTCGTTGGCGGCCTTGCGCGCCGCCGCGCCGTCGCGCATGCGCAGCGCCTCGACCACGCCGAAATGCACCTTCACCGCTTCGTCGCGGCGGTCGACGGAATTGGCGGTCGCTTCGAGCGCGAAGTTGAGAGCGGTCTCGATCAGGCCGCCGATCTGGCGGAAGATCGGGTTGTGGCAGGCGCCGTAGAGCACCTGGTGGAAGACAGCGTCGGAGCGGGCGAAGCGACCGACGTCGCTGCCGGCGGCCTCCATGCCTTTCCAGGCGGCTTCGAGGTCGGCGATCTCCTGCAGCGAGGCGCGGCTCGCGGCGAGTTCGGCGACCAGCGGCTCGATGGCGCGGCGCGTCTCGAGGATAGAGTCGAACAGTGCCGGATCGATGCTGTTCGGTGCGTGCCACTCGAGCACCTGCGGGTCGATGATGTTCCAGTTGTCGCGCTCGCAGACGACTGTGCCGATTCGCGGGCGGCTGAGCACCAGGCCCTTGGCGGCCAGCGTCTTCAGCGCTTCGCGGATGACGGTGCGGCTGACGCCATGCTCGGCGCAGAGATCGTTTTCGCTGGGGAGCGTCGAGCCGACAGGGTAGCTGCCGGACAGGATTTCGGAGGCGATCGCCCGGACCACGTCGGGCAGGACGCGCGGTCGGCGCGACTTTGGCGCTGGAACTGCAATTTCGGCCGTAGCATTGGCCATCGTCTATTCCTCCCCCGGCATTCTATTCTCGTTCTTATGTGCGCGCCGCATGCCGGACAATGCTGGTTGCGGCCTTATTTCCGCAGCCCGCGCATCACCACGAAACGGAGCCTAGCTCATTTATCATACCAGCGCAATTGACTGGTATGATAAAAGCGGATAGCGTTGGTCATCCGGGCCGAGCCCCGGCATGTTCTGGGAGGAAATCATGCGATTGTTGAAGACGGCGCTCGTCGCGGGCGCCCTTGCCGTCCTATCTGCCACCACCATCGTTTCTGCATATGCGCAGGAGACCAAGATCGGCTTCATCGTGAAGCAGCCCGAGGAGCCGTGGTTCCAGGACGAGTGGAAGTTCGCCGATCAGGCGGCCAAGGAAAAGGGCTTCACGCTGGTCAAGATCGGCGCCGAGGACGGCGAGAAGCTGATGTCGGCAATCGACAATCTCGGTGCCCAGGGCGCACAGGGGTTCATCGTCTGCACGCCCGACGTGAAGCTCGGACCGGGCATCGTCGCCAAGGCCGCCGCCAACAATCTCAAGCTGATGACCGTCGATGACCGCCTGGTCGGCGCCGATGGCAAGCCGCTTGAAGACGTGCCGCACATGGGCATCTCCGCCACCAAGATCGGCGAGGCTGTCGGCCAGGCCATCGTCGACGAGATGAAGGCGCGCGGCTGGAAGCCCGAAGAGGTCGGCGCGATCCGCGTTTCCTACGACCAGCTGCCGACCGCCGTCGACCGCGTCGAGGGTGCGATCTCCGTGCTCAAGGCGAACGGCTTCAAGGCTGAGAATATCTTCGATGCGCCGCAGGCCAAGACCGATACGGAAGCCGCACTGAACGCCGCGACCGTGGTGCTGAACAAGCATGCCGACATCAAGAAGTGGGTCGCCTTCGGCCTCAACGACGAGGCGGTCCTGGGCGCCGTGCGCGCCTCGGAAAGCGTCGGCATTGCGGCTGACGGCATGATCGGTGTCGGCATTGGCGGCGCGGATTCGGCAATCAACGAGTTCAAGAAGCCGTCGGCCACCGGGTTCATCGGTTCGGTGATTATCTCGCCGAAGCGCCATGGCTACGAAACCGCGCTCAACATGTATGAGTGGATCGCCAACAACAAGGAGCCGGAAAAGCTGATCCTGACCGCCGGTGCCCTTGCCAAGCGCGACGACTACCAGAAGGTCCGCCAGGAACTCGGCATCGAGTAAGCTGCAACATTGAACGGTGTCCGGCGGCGGAGCCTTGGTCCCGCCGCCGGATATTCAGGAGGACCGTCGATGTCATATCTGGAATTTTCCCGCATCTCGAAATCCTATCCGGGCGTCCAGGCGCTGTCGGACGTTTCCTTCACCGTCGAGAAGGGGGCCGTGCATGGCCTGATGGGCGAGAACGGCGCCGGCAAGTCGACCATGATCCGTGTGCTGTCGGGAGACCAGCATGCCGACTATGGCGACATCGTCATCGACGGCCAGGTCCAGAAATACGCCTCGACGCGCGACGCCTTCCATGCCGGCGTCATCGTCATCCATCAGGAACTGCAGCTCGTTCCGGAGCTGACAGTCGCCGAAAATCTCAGGCTCGGGCGTTTCCCGGCCAATGCCGGCGTGATCCAGTCGCGCCAGATGTTTGCGGAGGTCGGCGAAAAGCTGAAGTCGGCCGGCATCGACATCGACCCGCGCCGCAAGGTGAAGACGCTGTCCATCGGCGAACGCCAGATGGTCGAGGTCGCCAAGGCGATCATGCTCGACGCCCGCGTCATCGCGCTTGACGAGCCGACCTCGTCGCTGTCGTCGCGCGAAAGCGAAATCCTGTTTGCCCTGATCGAGCGCCTGCGCGCCGAGGGCAAGGTCATACTCTACATTTCCCACCGGCTCGACGAGGTGTTCCGCCTCTGCGACAGCCTGACGGTGCTGCGCGACGGCAAGCTGGCCGCCCACCATCCGAGCCTCGAAAACGTCACCCGCGAACAGGTGGTCGCCGAAATGGTCGGCCGCGAGATCGCCAATGTCTGGGGCTGGCGGCCGCGCGCCATCGGCGACGTCAGGCTCAAGGTCGACGGCATTTCGGGCGACAAGCTCGGCCAGCCCGCGAGCTTCGAGGTTCGCGCCGGCGAGATCCTCGGCTTCTTCGGGCTGATCGGCGCCGGTCGCTCCGAGCTGATGCGGCTGGTCTATGCCGCCGATCCGCGCTCGGGTGGCGCGATCGCCATGGACGGCAAGGCGATCCATCCCGCCGACCCGCATCAGGCCATCCGTGCCGGCATCGTGCTGTGCTCGGAAGACCGCAAGCATGACGGCATCATCCAGGGGCGCTCGCTGGAGGAGAACATCAACATCTCCTCGCGGCGCCACCACACGCGCTTCGGCATCCTCAACCCGCGCAAGGAGGTGGAGGTCGCCGAGACCTTCATCAGGAAGCTCAAGGTCAGGACGCCGTCGCGCAAGCAGGACATCGTCAACCTGTCCGGCGGCAACCAGCAGAAGGTGATCCTCGGGCGCTGGCTGTCGGAAGAGGGCGTGCGCGTGCTGATCGTCGACGAGCCGACGCGCGGCATCGACGTAGGCGCCAAGTCGGAAATCTACGACATCCTATACCAGCTCGCAGAGCAGGGCATGGCGATCGTCGTCGTGTCGAGCGAGCTGCCCGAGGTGATGGGCATCTGCGACCGCATCCTGGTCATGTGCGGCGGGCGCATCTCGGCGCATCTCGACCGTGAACAATTCAGCGAGCGTGCGATCCTGGCGGCAGCGCTCCCCGACAAGAAGACGCCAGCCGCAATCGCATCTTAAGGGAACGGAGCATGACGAGATCTTTCAAGAACGTACTGCTCGGCGACCAGGGCCTGGTCGTGATCTTCGTGCTGGCCTTCGCGCTGGTGTCGATCTTCGTCCCGAACTTCCTGACCGAGCGCAACATGCTGGGCCTTTTGCAGTCGGTCGTCACAGTCGGCATCGTCGCCTGCACCATGATGTTCTGCCTGGCGGCGCGCGACTTCGACCTGTCGGTCGGCTCCATCGTCGCCTTTGCCGGCATGGTGGCGGTCATGGCCTCCAATGCCACCGGGTCGATCATGGTCGGCATCCTGGCGGCGCTGCTCTGCGGCGCAGTGGTCGGACTGGTCAATGGCGTAGTCATCGCCAAGTTCCGTATCAACGCGCTGATCACCACGCTTGCCACCATGCAGATCGTGCGCGGCCTGGCGCTGATCTCGTCCGACGGGCGCGCGGTCGGCATCAACGACCCGAATTTCTATCAGCTGGCGCTGTCGAAGCTGTTCGGCGTGCCGACCCCGATCTGGGTGCTCCTGGTACTGTTCGCCGTGTTCGGCTTCGTGCTCAACCGCACCGTCTTCGGCAAGAACACACTCGCCATCGGCGGCAATCCGGAGGCGTCGCGGCTCGCCGGCGTCAATGTCGACCGCACCCGCATCTGGATCTTCACGCTGCAGGGCGTGGTCTGTGCCATCGCCGGCATATTGCTCGCCTCGCGCATCACCTCGGGCCAGCCGAATGCGGCCATCGGGCTCGAGCTGTCGGTCATCTCGGCCTGCGTGCTCGGCGGCGTGTCGCTGGCCGGCGGCCGCGCGGCGATTGCCGGCGTCATCGTCGGCGTGATGATCATGGGCATCGCCGAAAACGTCATGAACCTTTTGAACATCCCGGCTTTCTACCAGTACATCGTCCGCGGCGTGATCCTGCTCTTGGCCGTGCTGCTCGACAATCTGAGGTCCAGTGCGCTCGGACGCCGGTGAGATGCCAGCGTTTGTCAGGCTCGAAAACGACCGCCTGTCGTTGCGTGTCAGCCCACGGGGTGGGGCTGTCGTCGACGGCTCCACCCGTGACGGCCGACCGTTCCTTCGGTCCTTCGGGGACGGCGGCTTCGACGTGCTGCGCTCGGCCTGCTTCCCGCTGGTTCCTGTCGGCAATCGAGTCGAAGGCAACGGCTTCGAGCTTGGCGACGGGCACTATCGCTTCATGCCCAACACGGCCGAACCCTACTACATTCACGGCGACGGCTGGCTGGCCGACTGGACGGTGAAGGAATCGTCGGCCTTGGGCGTGAAACTCGCCTTCGAGCAGGCGCTGCCGGAAAAGTCGCCGCACGTCTATCGAGCGGTGCAGATCATCACGCTTGATGGCGCGACGGTGCGGCTGGAGCTCAAGGTGACGAACCGGGGTCGCGGGACGATGCCCTTCGGCATCGGGTTCCACCCCTATTTTCCGCGCACTGATGGCACCAGGCTGATGGCCTCGGCCGAAGGCTGGTGGACCGAGCGCGACGGTCTCCTGCCCGGCCTGCGCACGCCGATCCCTGAGAGCGCGGACTTCTCGACACTGCGCGAGCTGCCCCGGCGCAGGCTGAACAATTGCTTCGAAGGCTGGAGCGGGCGGGCGCGCATCGTCTGGCCCGAGACTCGGCTTGCCGCCGACATCGAGGCCGATCCGGTGTTCTCGCGCTACATGCTCTACGCGCCGGAGGACGACAGGGGCTTCTTCTGTCTCGGACCGATGTCGCACACGCCCAATGCGCTGGCGGTCTCGGGGCCTGACGCCCTCCATCTTCTTGCGCCTGGTGACACGCTGTCAGGCGCGTTTTCGATCACCGTTTCCGATTGCGAGGAATTCCAATGAGCGACCGTCTTGCCGGCAAGCGCATCTTTCTCACCGGCGCCGCCCAGGGCATCGGGCTGGCTATCGCCGAGCAGTGCCTGAAGGAAGGCGCGAAGCTGTTCGTCGTCGACCGCGACGGGGCGCTGCTGCGCGAGACGGTGAAAAAGCTCGGTGCGGGCGAGGGCATGCTCGGCCATGCCGAAGCCGATATCTCCGACGCCGCTGCAATAGCCGCCGCCATGGCCCAGGCCGCCAAGGAGATCGGGCCGGTCAATGCGCTGATCAACAATGCCGGCATCAACGTCTTCAGCCTGCCGCTCGAGACCACCGACGAGGAATGGCAACGCTGCTTCGACGTCAACCTCAAGGGCGCGTGGAACTGCTGCAAGGCGGCGCTGCCGGGCATGATCGCGGCCGGCGGCGGGGCGATCCTCAACATCGCCTCGACGCATTCCTTCACCATCATCCCGCACACATTCCCCTATCCCCTGGCCAAGCACGCGCTGCTCGGCCTGACCAAGTCCCTGGCGCTGGAATATGTCGGGGCCGGCGTCCGGGTGAACGCGCTGGCGCCCGGCTATGTCGAGACGCAGAAGAACATCGACTACTGGAACAGCTTTCCCGATCCGGTGAAGGCCAAGGCCGAGACACTGGCGCTGCACCCGGGCAAGCGCATCGCCACCACGACCGAGATCGCCAAGGCAGCCGTGTTCATGATCTCGGACGAGTGTCCGTTCATGAACGCCGCAACGCTGGTCGTCGACGGTGGCCTCAGCGTGCTGCAGCACGCGGTCTGAACCCGCCCTGACTCTGACAGAGGTACAGCACGTGACACGGAAACTGCGCTCCCAGGCCTGGTTCGGCGGCTTCGGCAAGGATGCCTTCATCCACCGCAGCTGGATGAAGAACAACGGCCTGCCCGACGATGCCTTCGACGGACGCCCGGTCATCGGCATCTGCAACACCTTCTCCGAACTCACGCCCTGCAACGCCCATTTCCGCGGGCTGGTCGAGCATGTGAAGGCGGGTGTGCTCGAAGCCGGCGGCCTGCCGCTGGAGTTCCCGGTCTTCTCGTGCGGCGAATCCAACCTGCGGCCGACCGCGATGCTGTTCCGCAACCTCGCCTCGATGGATGTCGAGGAGGCGATCCGCGGCAACCCGATGGACGGCGTCGTGCTGATGGCCGGCTGCGACAAGACCACGCCGTCGCTGGTGATGGGGGCTGCTTCCTGCGACGTGCCGGCGATCGTCGTCTCGGGCGGGCCGATGCTCAACGGCCGCTTCCGAGGCAACGCTATCGGTTCGGGCACTGATGTCTGGAAATTCTCCGAGGACGTGCGCGCCGGTTTGATGAGCGAACAGGAGTTCGCCGCCGCCGAAAGCGCGATGTCGCGATCGCCGGGCCATTGCATGACCATGGGCACGGCCTCGACCATGGCCTCGATGGTGGAGTCGCTCGGCCTCGCCCTGCCGGGCAACGCCGCCTATCCGGCTGTCGATGCCCACCGTGCCCGGCTCGCGCGGCTGTCTGGCCGGCGCATCGTCGAGATGGTCAGGGAAGACCTGCGGCTGTCCCGGATCCTTACCCGCAAGGCCTTCGCCAACGCCATCCGCGTCAACGGCGCCATCGGCGGTTCGACCAATGCGGTCGTGCATCTGCTGGCGATTGCCGGCCGCACCGACACCAAGCTGACCCTCGACGACTGGGACCGCTTCGGCCGCGACGTGCCGACCATCCTGAACCTGATGCCGTCGGGAAAATTCCTGATGGAGGAGTTCTGCTATGCCGGCGGCCTGCCTGCCGTGATGAAGCAGATCGCCGATCTGCTCGATCTCGACGCGCTGACGGTGACCGGCAGGACGGTGGGCGACAACATCGCCGGAGCCGAGAACTTCAACGACGAGGTGATCCTGCCGCGCGACAAGGCGCTGACGGCGCAAGGCGGCATCGCCGTGCTGCGCGGCAATCTTGCGCCCGACGGGGCGATCCTGAAGCCGTCGGCCGCCTCGCCGGAGCTGATGCGCCATCGCGGCCGTGCCGTCGTGTTCGAGAGCATCGAGCACTACAAGGCGCGCGTCGACGATCCCGCGCTCGACATCGACGAGACCTGCGTGATGGTGCTCAAGAACTGCGGGCCCAAGGGCTATCCCGGCATGGCCGAGGTCGGCAACATGGCGCTGCCGCAGAAGCTGCTGGCCAAGGGCGTACGCGACATGGTGCGGATTTCGGATGCGCGCATGTCCGGCACCGCCTTTGGCACCGTGGTCCTGCACGCCGCACCCGAGGCCGCCGTCGGCGGGCCGCTGGCGCTGGTCGAGGACGGCGACATGATCGAGCTCGACGTCGAGGCCCGCCGGCTGAACCTCGAAGTCCCGGACGAGGAGCTGGCGCGGCGCCGGGTGCGCTGGAAGGCGCCGGCGCAGCCGATGCAGGGCGGCTACCAGAGCCTTTATGTCGAACGTGTTATGCAGGCCGACAAGGGCGCCGACCTCGACTTCCTGGTCGGTTGCCGCGGCCACGACGTGCCGCGCGAGAGCCACTGAGGTCCATCATGCCGCGTTTCCCCGCAGCCGACATGCACGGCATCCATGCCATCCTCTACGCGCTGTTCGACGAACACGAACGCCTCGACCGCGCAGCGATGCGGCGCCAGGTCGAAATCTGCCTCGCGGTCGGCGTACACGGCATGGCAGCCCTCGGGCTTGCCACAGAGGCTTCGAAGCTGAGCGAGGCCGAGCGCCGCACGGTCATGGACTGGATCGCGGAAGACACGGGCGGCCGGGTGCCGCTGGCGCTGACCATTTTCGGCGCGTCCGTCGCCGAGCAGGTGGCGCAGGTGCGTCATGCCGAGAGCGTCGGCGCCGACTGGCTGATCCTGCAGCCGCCCATGGTGGGGCAGTTCTCAGCAGCCGAATACATCCGCTTCTTCGGCCGCGTGGCCCAAGCCACCGACCTGCCGGTCGCGATCCAGAATGCGCCTGCCTTCATGGGGCGCGGGCTGAGCTCGCAGGAGATCGCCGACCTCGTGCGCCAGCATCCGAACATCCAGCTGATCAAGGGCGAGGGACCGGTGACCGACATTGTCGGCCTGGTCGAGGCGACCGGCGGCAAGCTGCCGATCTTCAACGGCCGCGGCGGGCTCGAACTGATCGACAACCTGCGCATCGGCTGCCCTGGCCTGATCCTGGCGCCCGACTGCATCGACCATGCGGTCGCCGTCTACGAGGCCTTCGCCGCCGGCGACGAAGAGGGGGCCATGGTGCACTACCGCACCATGCTGCCGGCCGTCGTTTCGACCATGCAGGGCATCGAGCACCTGATGTGCTACGGCAAGCGGCTGTTCGCGCTGCGCGCCGGGCTTACCGTCCATGATCGCGCGCCGGCTCTGCGCCCCAACGCGACCGGGCTCGCCATGGTCGAGCGCTTTGCCGCCGAGATGGGACCGCTCGAGCGGAGGACGGCCGGCCGCTGACCCGCCCAGGGTGCGCGGTGTCACCGCGCCTGGTGGCGTGTCAGATGCCTCTCCAGCAGGCGCACCAGAGTGATCAGGATGAGGTTGGTCGCCAGATACAGCGCACCCGCGATGGCGAACACCTCGAAGACCGCATAGGTCTGGCTCATCAGCCGCTTGGCGTAGCCGGTGATCTCGAGCACGGTGATGGTGGAAGCGAGGCTCGTACCCTTGACCGTCAGCACGAGCTCGTTGCCGTAGGCCGGCAGCGCCTGGCGGATGGCGAGCGGAAACTCGATGCGGCGGAAGCGCAGGAAGCGCGACATGCCGCAGGCCTGGGACGCCTCGACGAGGCCCGCCGGCACCGACATCAACCCCCCGCGCAGGATCTCTGACGTGTATGCGGCGGTGTTCAGCGCCAACGCCAGTACGGCGCAGCGAGCGCCGTCGCTGACCACCCACCACAGCGCGGCGTTGTCCTTGACGAAGGAGAGCTGCCCGAGCCCGTAGTAGAACAGGAATATCTGCACCAGCAGCGGCGTACCGCGAAAGACGGTACTGTAATACTTTGCGAAGCCGGCGATCGCCCGGTTTGGCGAGAGCCGCATGATGGCGAGCCCGAGGCCGAGGTTGAAGCCGATCAGGACGGACAGGAAGGTGAGTACCGCCGTGACCTTGAGGCCCTTGAGGAGCACGGGCAGCGCCTGCCCGATGAGTTCGAGATCCATCGGACTATTTCCTTGAACGGAGCCTGAGCAGGCGTTCGGCCCAGTCGATGCCGGCCTGGCTGACCAGCGCGATCACCAGATAGACCACCGCTGCGATGAGATAGAAGATGAACGGGTTCCGGGTCGTGTTGGAGCCGATGAATGCCGTCCGCATCAGCTCCTGCAGGCCGACCACCGATACCAGCGCGGTGTCCTTGATGGTGACCTGCCAGACATTGTTCATGCCGGGAACGGCGATGCGCAGCATCTGCGGGGCGATGATGCGGCGGAAGATGCGCAGGCTCGGGATGCCCAGCGCCCGGGCGGCCTCGATGTGGCCCTGCGGAATGGCGGCGAGCGCTCCGCGCACGACTTCGGTCGAATAGGCGCCCGATATCGCGCCGATGGCGATGACGGCGATGACGAAGGCATAGCCGCTTTCGGCCAGGCCGGCATAGCCGAAGGCCGTGGCCACCCGGGTGACGAATTCGACGGAGCTGAAGAAGAGCAGGTAGATGATGAGCAGTTCCGGCACGCCGCGGACCAGTGCGGTGTAGCCGTCGACGAGATAGTTCAGCGGGCGGACGCGACCCCACTTGATCATGCCGCAGATCGTGCCGACGACGAAACCGCCGATCATGCTGGCGACCGCAACCGCGATGGTGATCGCAGCGCCGCGCAAGATGGCGCCGATCCAGCCGCCTTCCCATACCTGCCAAAGACCGAATTCCATCGGACCCGCCTGATGTTTGATGATGGTCATACCCGGAAGGCAGCCGGGATGGCGCCTTCCGGGTTTTCATAGCGACAGGACAAAGCTGCTGCGCCGGTGGCCTCAGAGCGCTACTGGCAGGGACGAGAGATGTCCGTCTTGAACCATTTCTGGCTCGCCTTGCCGATGGAACCGTCAGCGACCAGTTCGCAGAGCGCCTTGTCGATGTCGGCCTTGAGCGCGGTGTTCTCCTGCGCAATGCCCACGCCGATGCCTTCGCCGAGCGACGGGTCGAAGGTGCTCTGGATCTTCACGTCGACGAACTGGAAGGTCTTGCCGTCCGGCTTGTCGAGGAAATCCTGCAGCGCCGAGGCGTCGGCGAAGGTGGTGTCGATGCGGCCGGTGGCGAGGTCGATCTGCATCTGGTCGAGCGTGTCGTAGGTCTTGAGATCGGCATTCGGCACGCGCTTTTCGAGGAAATGCGCATGCGTGGTGCCTGCCTGGACGCCGACCTTCTTGCCGTCGAGCGACTTGAGCAGCGTGTCGATGTCCTTGATGCCGGCGAGGTCGGAGTCCTTCGGCGCCACAAACATGTTGGCAAGCTCGGCATAGCCGACGGAGAAGTTGATCTCCTTCTTGCGGTCGGCGGTGATCGACATGCCCGAGATGATGATGTCGAAGCGCTTGGCCTTGAGCGCCGGGATCAGGCCGTCGAAGGCCTGGACGACGAAGTGGCACTTGGTGTTCAGCTTGGCACAGAGCAAGGCGCCGACGTCGGCGTCGAAGCCGGTGACGTTGCCGGCGGCATCGGCCATGCTCCAGGGCGGGTAGGCGCCTTCGGTGCCGATCGACAGCTCACCCTCGTTGGCGAATGCGTTGCCCATTCCTGCGGCGAAGCAGGCGAGCAGGGACAGGACCTTCAATTTCATCTTCAGTTCCCCATTGTTGGACATTTGTTGGGTTGCAGCGGGCTGGGCGCCCTGTTGCTCCGTCGTCGCGCCGGGCCGTCAGAGCGTCCTTGCCAGGAACTGGCGCAGGCGCTCCGAACGCGGATTGGCGAAAAGCTCCGCCGGCGCTCCCTCCTCCTCCACCTTGCCGCGGTGGAGGAAGAGGATCTTGTGCGACACCTCGCGCGCGAACTGCATCTCGTGCGTCACGAGGATCATGGTGTTGCCTTCCTCGGCGAGCTGGCGGATGACGCGCAGCACCTCGCCGACGAGTTCTGGGTCGAGCGCGGAAGTCGGCTCGTCGAGCAGGATGACCTTGGGCCGCATCGCAAGCGTGCGGGCGATGGCCGCCCGTTGCTGCTGGCCGCCCGACAGCTGGCCGGGATACTGGGCGTGCTTGTCGGAAAGCCCGACCTTCTTGAGCAGCGCGTGCGCGCGCTCGGCGGCTTCGTCGCGCCGTTCCTTCAGGACATGCACCGGGGCCTCGATGATGTTCTCGAGCACGGTCAAATGCGGCCAGAGGTTGAAGCTCTGGAACACCATGCCGACGCGGGCGCGGATTCGCTCGACCTGACGCATGTCGGCGGGATGGATGCTCCCGTCCGACGCTGCCTTCATCCGGATTTCTTCGCCGTCGACGATAATGCGGCCACCATTGGGCTGCTCGAGCAGGTTGATGCAGCGCAGGAAGGTGCTCTTGCCCGACCCGGACGAGCCGATCATCGACACCACCTCGCCGGCCCTGGCTGACAGGTCGACGCCGCTCAGCACTTCCAGCTGGCCGAAACGCTTGTGCAGGTCGAGCACCTCGACCGCGGCCGTCTGCCGGCTCGCCGGATGCGGCTGCACGATGGTTGCGGTCGCGGGCTTCGGCGCTGATAGCGGCTTGTTCTCCAGCTCACCATCGATCGCCTTGAGGTCGGCGAATGCGCGGTCGAAATAGCGCAGGCTCGTGTTCAGGCAGTTCCACTGCCAGTCCGGGTCCTCCGGGATGAAGGCCGCCCGCAGATTGGCCTTGATGCGCTGGCCGAGCGGAGAGTCGACCTTGCCGAAGACATGCAGCCAGTTGTCGGCCTGCACCGCGTCCATGACGGTCGGTCCGTCGAGCGTGCCGCACTCGACGACCAGAGGCAGAACGCGGGCCTCGGGCATGGCTCTTCGGACCGCGGCCGAAACGTAGCCGGTGGCAGTGGCGGCTATTCCGGTGTCGGTCGTGGCGTCTCTGCCGGTGAGTACCGCGGAGAGGGCCGGACCGAAGATCGACTTGCCCCATGCAAGCCCGCCATGTTCGGTTTCTGCGACCGACAGCAGGGCCGGGTAGCCATAGGGGCCGGCGCCGGTGTGCAGGTCAAAGACCACGACGTGATGCGCCTGGCCCGCAAACGTAGTGAGGATGTCGCCGAGCGTGCGGTTCGACCAGACCGGTCCAGCGCCGCCGTAGAACAGCCCGTCGGGAAAATCGTACTGTCCGGCTTCGACGATGGGGGCCAGGCCGGCGTGGCCGCCGAGCCTTTGCTTTGCCGCCGCCAAGGCCTCGTCGGCCTTGTTGCGATCCGGGCCCTCCCACTCGTGGCAGACCAGGGCCTCGTGCAGGGTTGCGTATCTGTCGTTCTTCGGCGCGCCCGCCTGCCAGTCGATGAAGTTGCGGTTGAGGTCGACATTGTCCTCGTTAACGCGCCGCGACCAGGCTGTTCCCCATGGGTTGATGAGGTGGATGGCGAGCACGGCCGTGTCTTCCGGCAATCGCCGGGGCGAGTTCTCCTCGAGCCACGCAGTCTGGCAAGCTGAACCGAACTGGCCTTCGACGCCATGGGTGCCGGAGATCAGCACCATCAGTTTCGCGGCGTTGCGACGGCCAAGGTAGGCGACGTCCGTGGCGAGCGCCTCTCCGGCCGGTCCATGGAGGGGGTGCAGGTATTCCGTGAGCTCAGCGCCTGCACGCGCGGCAGCGGCGCGGAATCGCTGGCGGAGCTCCGCGTAATCGACGGAGTAGGATCGGCTTGCTGGGGTGTCACGCATCGGACGGGTTTCCGCGCTCGTTGCTGTCTTTGGCAGGAAGTGGAGCAAGGGGCAGGACCTTTCCTGGATTCATCAGTTTCAGGCCGTCGAGAGTGTCCTTGACGTGCATCATCAGGTTCAGCTTGCCCGGATCGGCCGTGGCGAGCAGCGACCGGATGCGCTTGGAGCCGACCCCGTGTTCGGCCGAGAACGAACCCCCGAGGGCTGCGAGATCGGCGTAGAGAACTGCTTCGATTGCCTCGGCGACAGGCTGCGGCAGCGGACCCTGCCGGTTGAGAATGATGTGAAGGTTGCCGTCGGCGAGATGGCCGAAGACGTAAGGTTCCAGGTCGTCGTCGATGGCGGACAGCCCTGCGAGGATCCTTTCGACATAGGTATCGATTTCCGACAACGGCACCGACACGTCATACGAAGGCGCTGCTTCATACGCCCGATAGATCACGTCGGTGTCCTCGCGCAGCTGCCACAAGACCTCTTCCTGGCGCTTCGACCCGGCGACGATGCCTATGGTCTCGGGGTGGCGTTCGAGGAGTTCGACGAACAGCCTCTCGAACTCGGCCCGCAGTATCTCCTCGCGTGCGCCGCCGAACGCCAGGAGCAGATAGACCGGCAGGTCGAGGTCGAAGCCGGGCTCCGCCCAGCCATGTGCCGAGGCGGCCAGCCCGATATAGGGTCGCCACATGGCCTCGGCCGCCCGCAACTGGCCGCCCTCGCTGTCGAGCGCCAGCCGGATGAGTTCGAGCGCAGCCCCCACCGAAGGCAGGCCGAACAGCGCCGTCGCGGTGGCCCGCGGCGTGGGGTCGAGCTTGACCACCACCCTGGTGACGATGCCGAGCGTGCCTTCCGCACCGATGAACAGGTGCTTCAGGTCGTAGCCGGCGGCATTCTTCACCACCCGCGTCATGTCGGAGTAGACCGTGCCGTCGGCCAGCACCGCTTCGAGACCGAGCACCCGGTGGCGCATGACGCCGTTGCGGAAGGCCATGACGCCGCCGGCATTGGTCGAGACCATGCCGCCTATGGTGGCGCTGCCGCGCGCAGCGAGATCGATGCCCGGTTCCAGCCGGTGCTCCAGCGCGGCCACCTGCAAGGCTTCGAGGCTCACGCCCGCCTGGACGACAGCCGTGCGTTCGACCGGATCGAGCCGTTCGATGCGGCTCATCCTAGCGAGCGACAGAACGATTTCGCCGGGCCGCGAGATGCCGCCACCGACCAGTCCCGTTCGCCCGCCATGGGCGACGACCGGAACGCCATGCCGACGGCAAAGCTGTACCACGGCCGCGACCTCTTCGGTCGAACCAGGCGAAACGATGATGCCGGCGCCCAGATTGTCCGGGTGCTGGCCCGGATCGACGTCCGCTCCCGCGCCGGTGCGCACGTTTTTGACTCCGACGATCGTGCGAAGGCTGCCGATCAGGTCGTGCGGAACCTCGGCCAGGTCAGGGGCTTCATGATTGGCGGGGTTCGCCTGCGAGCCCTTCATCGACGTGCCATCCCTTCGAGGGCGCGGATCAGTCGGTCGTTGTCGCCGGACGAGCCGATCGTCACGCGCAGATAGCGCTCATAGCCCTTCTCGCGCCAGGCCTTGACGATGATTCCTTCCTTGAGAAGGGCAGCGGCGACGGCGGAACTGTCGGTGCCGCAGTCGAAGAACAGGAAGTTGGTCTGGGAAGGCGCAACCTTGAATCCCAGCCTTTCGAGCGCGGCTGCTACACGAATACGCTTTTCGCGCAGCCGGGCGACCGAGGCCTGCATCCAGGCTTCGTCACCAAGCGCCGCGATGGCTGCCGCCTGGGCCGCGGCGTTGACGTTGAACGGCGTCTTGGCTGCTGCCACAAGCCTCGCCAGCGCGGCGTCGGAGCAGACGGCGTAGCCGACGCGCAGTCCGGCAAGTCCATAGGCCTTGGAAAAGGTGCGCAGCACGATGTAGGCGACACCGCTGCCGCGCAGCATCTCAAGCCCGTCGGGGCTGGAGCCGTCGGCGAATTCGAAATAGGCCTCATCGAGGACAAACAGCGTGCCGGGCCGGATCGCCGTAAGCAGCCGCTCGAGCGACGCTGCGTCGAGCGCCGGACCGACAGGGTTCCACGGCGAGGATAGGAATACGAGGTTGGGTCCGGCGGCGATGGCTCCTTCGAGCGCCGCGATGTCGAAACCGAGATCGTCGGTCATCGCCACCTTGGCGACCGCAGCACCCTGCGCCAGTGGTTCGATCTCGTGCAGGCCGAAGCTCGGAACGACCGTGACGACCGAAGCGCCTGGCAGGAGCGCGGCACGCGAGATCGCGGCGATCATCTCTTCGGAGCCGTTGCCGACGACGATTGTTTCCGGATCGACTGCAAGCTTCCGTCCGAGGGCGGCACGCAGGGCGGTGCATGCCGGATCGGCGTAACGCCACGGTTCCAGCGTTGGCGAAGCAAGGGCCGCGAGAACTGCCGGCGAACACCCGTCCGGGTTTTCGTTGCTGGCTAGGCGGGCGATGTCGTCGCGGCCCGAGATCGAGCGGGCAACTGCCACGTTCATGCCGGCATTATAGGGCGGCAGGGCGGCGACATTCGGATTGATCGCCAGGCTGGCCATCGAGGTATTTTCGAGTGGGTTATCCACGCCAATGCTTCCGTTCTCGGGGGTTCTACCTGGAGTTCGTACCGATGTTGGGCGCGCGCCCTGTCATAGGTCCAAAACGATCGATCCTTGCGGCTTGGAGCAGCACAACAACACCTCGCCGGGGCCAAGTTCGTCGAGCGGCTCCTCGAAATAGGCGACGTCGCCGGAGACCAGTTGCGACTTGCACGTGCCGCAGATGCCGGCGCGGCAGCTGAATTCCGGTGCAAGGCCCTGGTCCTCGGCGAAGGCAAGCAGCGACTCGGCCGTCGCGTCCCATATGGCCGTGCGACCCGACCTGCGGAATTCGACCATGGTCGCATCTGCAGGTGCGGGGGCAAACGCGGGCTCGGGTCTCGACGCGACCGCAGGCGTCGATGCCGGAGCGGGCTCCAGCAGAGTCGCGGGGCCGAAGAACTCGTAGGCGATGCGCTGTCTCGGCACGCCGAAGCCGCGCAGGATGCCGTGCACGGCCTGCATGAAAGGTGAGGGGCCGCACAGATAGAAGTCGTAGTCGTCGATCGGCAGCAGGCCCTGCAGCAGCTCGCGCGTCACCACGCCTTCGCTGTGATGGCGGCCGGCGGCCCGGTCCCGTTCCGTCGGAAAGCGGTAGCAGAAATGCACCGTCACCCCGGGTCGCGACGCGGCGAGCGCCTCGACCTCGTCGCGCAGCGCATGCACGTCGCCATTGTCGCAAGCATGGACGAACAGCACCCGCCTGTCGGTCGTCGTGAGCGCGTGTAGCATCGACACCAGAGGCGTGAGCCCGACCCCGCCGCTCAGCAGCACCACCGGTCGCCGGCTATTGCCGTCCAGCACGAAATCGCCGCGCGGACCTTCGGCCACGAGCACGTCACCGACCTCTATCTGGTCGTGCAGGAAACAGGAGCTCAGCCCGTCGGGGACGCTGGGGGAGGGGGCTGCCTCGCGCTTGACCGTGATGCGGTAGCGGCCTGGCTGCGCGGGCGAACAGGAGACGCTGTAGTTGCGCAGCACGAAGTCGCTGCCGCCTGCCGTCGGAATTCGGAACACCAGGAACTGCCCGGGCTCGAAGCCGCGCCAGCCTTCCGGCTCCGCTGGTTCGAGGTGGAAGGAGGTGATGTTGCTGCTCTCGCGCAGCTTCGCCACCACCTTCAGGTCGCGGAACCCGTTCCTGCGTGTGCTGACGGGAGCGGCGAAGGCATTCATTCGGCGGCCGCCAGCTGCTGTTCCTCGGCTGCGATCAGCTTGGCCAGATTGCGGCGGAAGCGGAGCGGGCCGACGTCGATCTTGAGATCGAGATTGGGGGAGCGCTTGTTGGCCATGCCCTTGTGCACGGCATTGAGCACCACTCGGTCCTCGTCGAAGGCCCCGCGCACCGACTTGGCGAACTGGCGCGAGATCTCTTCGTCGTCCGGCGCAAAGTTGCGCATCTGGAACCAGTAATATTTGGTGTGGTTCTCGTCGACGGGCGTCATGAAGTTGTAGCTGTCCATGAGGAAGACGTCCTCGTGGAGGGGCTTGCCTTCGCCGCCGGTGTTGGCCGGCACGAAGATCGCCTTGATGATGGCGTTGCTCGGATAGCGTACCTCGTAGTGCTGCTTGCGGTCGCAGTTGCCGGCGAACTTGAGATAGGGCGCATAGAACGGCGCCGGCTCGACGTCGATCATCCAGCGCCAGACGGTGACGCCGTCCTTGCCGACGGTGGTCTCAAGCGGCGCCGCCTCGGCGGCCGAATTCCCGAACGAACTCTGATGCACCCAGGCGACATGCGAGGGGTCCAGCAGGTTGTCGGTCATGTAGAGGTAGTTGCAGTCGAGTGTCATCGACTCGCCGCGGTTCACGCCCCAGGCGGGATCGCCCCAATGCTCCACCTCGAAGATCCTGGCCGGGTCGGCCTGGGCCGCGTCGCCCATCCACACCCAGAGCAGGCCATAGCGTTCGGCGATGGGATAGCTGCGCACCTGGGCAACGTGCGGAATCTTTTCTGCGCCAGGGACGCGGGTGCAGGTGCCGGTGCAGTCGAAGGTCAGGCCGTGATAGCCGCACTCGACGTTGTCGCCCTTGATGCGGCCCATCGACAGCGGCAGCTTGCGGTGCGGGCAGGCATCTTCCAGCGCTGCGACGACGCCGTCCGTCTTGCGGTAGAGGACGATCTCCTCACCCAGCAGCTTGACCGGCTTCAGCTCGTTTCGGCCGACCTCGTGGTCCCACGCGGCGACATACCAGCAATTTCTCAGAAACATGGCCGCTTCCTCCGTGAGACCTTGTCTTTCGGGAAGGAGGCTAGCGCGGGGGTATCCGCGTAAAAAGAGCTTGCAGCTGTGTTCTATTTTAGAAAAACTAAAACAAACAGGCTGGATCAGATACGTGAAGAAATCCCCGCCCTTGCGCGCGATACAGGCCTTCGAGGCCTTTGGCCGGCTCGGCAGCGTCACCGGCGCGGCCGACGAACTCGGCGTGTCGCCCGGTGCGATCAGCCAGCAGATCCGCAAGGCGGAAGAGGCGCTTGGCGTTTTGCTTCTCGAGCGGCGCGGCAGGACGGTCACGATGACCTCCTGGGGACGGATGTACCACTCGGCCGTGTCGGCGGGCTTCGATCGCATCCGTGAGGCAGCCGACCTGCTCGAGCGAACACGGTCGGAAAGCACGCTCACCGTGTCGTGCCTGCCCTCGCTCGCCAGCAAGTGGCTGGCGCCGCAGCTCTTCGACTGGCAGGCGTATCATGCCGGCGCGACGCTTCGGCTGATCGGCGCCGAGCCCGAAGTCCGCTTCGGCGAGGATCAGGTCGACTTCCGCATTTCCTACGGCGCCAAGATTCGCGACTACGACCACTATGCCGAACTGTTCACGGACTGGGTGGTGCCCGCCTGCTCGCCTGCTCTGCTGGAGCGACTGCCGCTGCGGACGCCGGCCGACATCCTCGAACGGCCGCTGCTCGGCATCGAATGGGCGCGTGACCACCGTTCGCCGCCGACCTGGGCCGAGTGGGCGTCGAGCATCGGCCAGAAATATCGGCGAAACGCCGGCGAGGTCGCGTTTTCGCTGTCGAGCGCGGCAATCGATGCCGCAATCAGCGGTCGAGGCTTCGTGCTCGCGCAACTTTCCATGGCTGCCGAAGACATTGCCGCAGGTCGCCTGGTCGTGCCGTTCGACCTGCCGCTGCGCCTGCCGGATCCCTATTTCCTCGCCTGGGACCGTTCGGCGCTGCAAAAGCCGAACGGGGCCGAACTGCGCGCCTGGATCGTGCTGGTCGCCAACCGGCAGGACGCCCGCTACGCGCATTTGCACCAGCGGCGGCGCTGATGCCTTAGGTGCTTTCGTTCGAACGCAGCGAGACGTGCGCCTCGAGCAAGAGGCCCTGTGTTCCAGGCCTCAGCCCATGCGCCGGCCGGTCCCGGGATCGAACAGGTGCAGGCTTTCCGGGCTGGCCGCGAGCCGCACCGTGTCGCCGGGCTTCACCGAAACGCGCCCCATGGCGAATACGCAGATCTGCTGGCCGGCCATGCGCGCGTAGAATTGCGTCGACATGCCCAGCGGCTCGACCACCTCGACTTGGGCTGCCAGCGGCCCGTCCGCCTGGACGCGCAGATGCTCCGGCCGGATGCCCATCGAAATCTTGTCGCCGGCCGTCAGCGGCAACTCGGCAGGCACTGCCAGCTTCTGGCCGTCGGCAAGCACCGCGATGGCCTGCCCCCCCGAGCGCTCCACTGTCGCCGGCAGGAAGTTCATGCCCGGCGAGCCGATGAAGCCGGCGACGAAGCTGTTGGCCGGCCGGTCGTAGAGTTCGAGCGGCGCCCCCACTTGCTGGACCACCCCGTCATGCATGACGACGATGCGGTCGGCCATGGTCATCGCCTCGACCTGGTCGTGGGTGACATAGACCGACGTTGTCTTGAGCTGCTGGTGCAGCGCCTTGATCTCGGTGCGCATATGCACGCGCAGCTTGGCGTCGAGATTGGACAGTGGCTCGTCGAACAGGAACACTTTTGGATCGCGCACGATGGCGCGGCCCATGGCGACGCGCTGGCGCTGGCCGCCCGACAGCTGGCGCGGCAGCCGCTTGAGCAGCTTGTCGAGGCCGAGCCGGTCGGCGGCGCTAGACACGCGGTTGTCGATGGCGCCCTTGTCGGTCTTTCTGAGCGCCAAACTGAAGCCCATGTTGGCCGAGACGTCCATGTGCGGGTAGAGCGCGTAGGACTGGAACACCATGGCGATGTCGCGGTCCTTCGGCGCGACGTCGTTGACGACGCGCTCGCCGATGCGGATCTCGCCGGCCGAGACCTCTTCCAGCCCGGCGATCATCCGGAGCAGCGTGGACTTGCCGCAGCCGGAGGGGCCGACGAGCACCACGAACTCGCCGTCCGAGATCTCCAGGTCGACCGCCTGCAGCACGTTGAGCGCGCCGTAATTCTTCTGAACCCTGTCGAGCGAAACGGATGCCATCGGCTTACCCTTTGACGGCGCCGGCAGTAAGGCCGGTCACGAGATAGCGTTGCAGGAATGCGAAGAAGATGCAGACCGGGATGAGCGCCAGGATCGAGGCGGCCATCATCTGCCCCCAGTCGACGGCGAACTTGCCAATGAAGGTGAGCAGGCCGACGGCGAAGGTCTTCTGGCCTTCGCTGGAGATCAGCATCAGGGCGAACAGCAGTTCGCTCCAGGCGGCGGTGAAGACGAAGCCGAGCGTCGCCCCCATGCCGGGCAGCGTCAGCGGGATGATGACGCGGCGCAGCGCCTGGGCGCGGGTGCAGCCGTCGATCATCGCAGCCTCTTCCAGGTCCTTCGGAATGCCGTCGAAGAAGGACTGCATGAGGAAGGTGGCGAAGGCGGTGTTGAAGGCCGTGTAGATGATGATCAGGCCGGTCAGGCTGTTGGTCAGCCCGATCTCGCCCATGATGCGGTAGATCGGCGGGATCACCATCACCAGCGGGAAGGTCTGCGTGAGCAGCAGAGCGATCGCCACCGTCGTCTTGCCGCGGAACGAGAAGCGCGACATGGCGTAGCCCGCAGCCGAAGCGATGACGGTGACGACGAGTGCCGTGGTCACCGACACGATGACGCTGTTGAGGAAATAGAGCGGGAAGTCGCTCGCCCTCAGCACCGTGGCATAGTTCTCGAAGGTCGTCGCCGACGGCCACAGCGTGATGCCCTCGGAATAGAGCAGCGACTGCGGCGTGACCGAGATCTTGAAGGTCCAGTAGATAGGGAACAGCGCGAAGATGACATAGGCGCCGATGGCCGAATAGAGGCCGATGCCGCCGAGGATGCGCGAGGAAGTAGAACGTCCGGCGATCATCACGAATACCTCGCAAGCGAGCGGCGGATGCCGATCAGCACCACGGCGTAGAGGATGAGGAGCACGAGCAGCAGCACGGCGACTGCCGAGGCATAGCCCTTGTCGAGCGACTTGAAGGCGCTGACATAGATGTAGGTCGCGACCGTGTTGGTGGAGCCGGCCGGCCCGCCTGAGGTCATGACGAAGATCAGGTCGGCGAAGGTCGCGATCCAGATCGTGCGCAGCATCACGGTGATGGCGATGGTCGGCGCCAGGAACGGCAGCGTCACCTTGGAAAAGCGCTGCCACGGCGTCGCGCCGTCGATGGCGGCCGCCTCGTGCAGCTCCGACGGGATTGACTTCAGCGCCGCCAGAAGCGTGATGGCGAAGAACGGGATGCCGAACCAGACATTGGCGATGATCGGCCCCCACATGGCGATCTTGGGATCGGCCAGGATGTTGCTCGGCTCGGCCATGATGCCCATGGCATAAAGCCAGTGCGGCAGCGGCCCGACGATGGGGTTGAACAGCCAGGCCCAGGTGAGGCCGGACAGGAACGACGGCACAGCCCAGGGCAGAAACACCACCGCCTGCACCACCTTGCGGCCATAAAACGGCCGGTCGAGCAGAAGCGCCAGCCCGAGGCCGAGGAAGAACTGGAAGAACAGGCTGCCGACCGTCCACCACAGCGTGTTCATCAGCGCCTGGGCGAGCAGCGGATCGGAGAACAGCGCCTGGTACTGGCCAAGGCCGACATATTCGGACCTGAAGGCCGAGAATTTGCGCAGCGAATAGCTGATGCCGATGATCAGCGGCACGAGCAGCACCGTGCCCAGCAGGATCAGGGCCGGGCCGAGATAGAGCCAGGGCTCGAGTGCAGGCAGGGAGCGTCCTCTGCGCCGGGCCTTCTCGGCGGTTCCGATTTCGGAGACTGCATATGTCATGGCGATACTCTCGTCATGTCCAAAGGAGCCGTCCCACGCCCCGCCCGGCCTCGCGTGACAAGGGAGGAGGGGCTTGGCAGCGATGCCGGAGCCTTCACCGCAGCGGGAAGGCGACGATGCAATTCGGGGCGTGGGGACGGCAAGGAGTGCGAGGCGCGAACGCCCCGACGTGGCCGCCTACTTCTTGTTCTTGGCCATCCAGTCCTGCTGCTCCTTGGTCAGGAACGCAGCCCACTCGTCGGCGATGTCCTTGGCCGGGCGCTGGCCGAGCAGCACCTCCTGGAAGTTCTTGACCGAGACCTGGTCATAGAAGTTGCCGAGATTTTCGAGATGGACCGGCGGCGTCACGAACTCGAACTTGTCGGGGCTGTTCAGCTCCTCGAACCAGCCCTTGAACTGCTCGGTCTTGAAGTGCGGATCGTCGGCGGCGCTGTTGTGGATCGGCAGCACGCCCACTTCCTTCGCCCAACCGATATTGTTTGCGGGCGAAAGCAGCGTCGACATCAGCTTCCAGGCGTCTTCCTTGACGTCGGAATTGGCGAACATCGACCAGCCGGCATAGCCGAGCGTCGGATAGGATTTGCCGGAGGGGCCGGCCGGCATGGGTGCCACCGCGAAGTCCTCCGGCTTCATCTTCTCGGCGATGCCGATCAGCGCATCCGGATCCTGGTCGAGCATCGCGCATGTGCCGGAGTAGAAGCCGGTCACGATCTCGTTGAAGCCCCAACTGACGCTGTCCTTCGGTGCGTAGCCGTTCTTGTAGATATCGGCCAGCATCTGCAGGCCCTTGACGGAACCTTCCTCGTTGATGGTCGAGGTGCCGTCCTGGTTGAAGTAGCCGCCCTTGCCGTTGGCGATGTTCATGAACATCTGCACGCCGTTGAAGCCGCCGGGCCCGCCGCGCAGGCAGTAGCCATACTTGCCGTCCAGCGCCGAGATCTTCTTGTTGGCCTCCATGAACTCGTCGAGCGTCGTCGGGGCCTTGTCGAGGCCTGCCTCCTTGAACAGCTTCTTGTTCCAGAACATGGCCCGGAGATAGTAGCCGTAGGGGATCATGTACTGCTTGCCGTCGACCACCGAGCCGAACTGCTTGGCGCGGTCGCCAAGGGTCGCGGCATCGCCCCACTTGGCCATGTAGGGTCCGAGATCCTCGAGCTGGCCGTTGGTGCCGTAGAGGCCGAGCCAGCGCTCAGGCATCTCCACGATGTCGGGGGTGTCGCCCGCCTGCACCATGGTCAGGAACTTTTCGAAGGCCTGGCCCCAGGGCAGCGATACCAGCTCGACCTTGACGCCCGGATTGGCCGCCTCGAACTCGGCGATCTGCTTCTTCAGGAATTCGGTGCGCGGCGGGCTGGTGATGACCTCGACCATCTTGATCGTCGAGTCCGCCAGCGCCGTGCCGGCCGACAGGGCGAGGCCGATGGCCGTCGCGAACAACACTCCGTACTTCGTCATTACAGTCACTCCCATTTAGCTCTGTTTTTGAAGCTGTTATTTCTTTGCCGCCTCGAAGGCCCGACCAATGTCGGCCCAGAGATCCTCCACGTTTTCCAGCCCGACATTCAGCCTGATGGTCCGCGGGCTGACCCCGAACCGGCCGATCGAATTGGCATCCGGCGTCTGCTGCAACGACGCGAGCGCAGGCACCACCAGGCTTTCGTGCCCGCCCCAGCTGACACCGATGCGGAACAGCTCGAGCGCGTCGACGAAGCTAGGCACGTCGACGTCGTCGGTCACCTCGAAGGAGAACAGGCCCGAGAAGCCCGCAAGCGTACGCTTGCCCGGATGGTTGGAGTAGGCGGGGTGGTTGACGCGCTCGACATGGGCATGGCCCTTCAGCCGCTCGGCGATGGTGAGCGCGCTCTTCATGTGGTGCGGCAGCCGCAGCGGCAGCGTGCGCAGGCCGCGCAGCAGCAGCCAGGCCTCGAAGGGCGAAAGCTTTGCGCCGAGATAGGGATAGGTGCGCTCGTTGATGCGGCGTATGTGCTCGGCCGAGCCGGCAACCACGCCCGCGACGGTATCGCTGTGGCCGCCGAGATATTTGGAGGCGGAGTGCATGACCAGGTCGACGCCGTGCAGGATCGGCTTCTGGAACAGCGGCGTCGCCCAGGAATTGTCGACGACGGTGATTATGCCGCGCTCGCGCCCCATACCGGTCAGCAATTCGAGGTCCTGCAGCTCGAACATCATCGAGGTCGGGCTTTCGAGGTAGAGCATCGCAGCACCCGGCAGCGCGGCGGCGACCGCGTCCGCATCGGAGCCGTCGACATAATCCACCTTGATGCCGAGATGCGGCAGAAGCCGCTCGAACAGGCGGTAGGCATCGCCGTAGCAGTTGCGTATGGCGACGATGCGCTGGCCGCTGCCGACGAAGGCGAGCACGGTGGAGCTGATCGCCGCCATGCCGCTGGAGAAGCCACGCGCGGCTTCCGCGCCCTCGAGCGCCGCGATGCGGCTCTCGAACTCCATGACGGTCGGGTTGTTGCCGCGCGAATAGATCGGGCGGGTGCTGCGGCCGGCGAAGGTGTCGGCCATGTCGGCATAGTTGTCGAAGGTGAAGAGCGACGTCTGGTAGATCGGCGGCACCACTGCCCCGCCAGGGAAGGGATCGTCGTGCGCCAGAAGCGTCGCCGCTTCGGCGATGTAGTCCCTGTCGAAATCGCTCGTCCGGTCGTTCATCTGATGTCCGCAAGTTTGAGATTGGCCGCACCGCGCCGGAGGTCGTCCTCGACGGTGGCAATGAGTTTCAGCGCTTCGGCGCGCGCGCCTTCGGCGTCATGCGCGACGATCCGATCGTAGAGCGTGCGGTGGTAGGGAAAGCTGGCATGGCCGAAATCGCGCACGCCAAGGGGATGTTCCCAGAAGCGGTGGAACGCCTCGTGCATGGCCGAGATGATCTGTCCGAACAGGGGATTGCCCGAGACGCTGTAGATGGCGAGGTGGAAGTCCCAGTCTTCCTCGGATGACATGCCGGCGTGGGCATGGAAGGACTCCTCCATCACGTCGAGCTTTTCGCGGATGAAGGCGATCTCCTTGGGGCCGGCGCGCTGGGCGCAGAGCGCTGCGGCCTCGGCCTCCAGCGCCCGGCGGATCTCCAGCGTCTGCATCAGGCTTTCGAAGTCGTTGCCCGAGGCGAAGGTCAGCGGCAGGTGGAACATGTCGCGCGACACGGCCGCCTTGAGGTAGGTGCCGCTGCCCTGGCGGCGCTCGACGAGACCTAGTCCTTCCCAGCGCGTCAGGGCCTCGCGTACCGTCGTCCGGCTGACCTTCAGGCGCTCCGAGAGGACGCGCTCGGTGGGCAGGCGGTCGCCCGGCTGCAGCCCCTCGACGGTGACGAAATCCGCCAGCACGTTGAGCACGGCATCGTCGCGCGCAGTAGGCCTTATCGACTGAAGGGTCGACATTCGCACCTCGAAATTGGTCAGACCATTGTGCCAATTTGTGCCGATTGAGCGCGGGCTTGTCAAGGTTCTCATTTAGATTTGTAGGAAAATTACAAAAATGTAGGAAAACAATAGAATCTTGTTGCAAAATTTCAGGCTGTCGCTAACCCTAGCCGCCTGGACCCGCCCGCGAACGGCGCGACTGTCCTGAAAGAGGGAGGAGTTAGATGGTTTCGGAGGTCTCGCGGCGCGCACTGGCCGCATTTGCCCTTACAACTGCCGGCCTTGCCGCTGGCGCAGGCACGGCTTCGGCCAAGGAGCTGGTCTTCTGGTCGATGTGGAATGAGCCGGAGCCGCAGGCGGCGGCCCTGCGCAAGATCATGGACAATTACACCAAGGCAAACCCGGACGTGACCTTCAAGGTCGTCTGGAACGGCCGCCAGAACCAGACCAAGCTGCGCGGCGCCCTGCAGGCGGGCACCCAGGTCGACTTCATGGACCAGGACAGCGACCAGCTGGCCGGCGGCCTGCAAAAGGAAGGCCTAGCCTACGATCTTTCGGCCGACCTCGATGCCGATGCCAAGGGCGCCTTCCTGCCGGGCGTGCTCGACGTCTATGCCGATGCCGGCAAGTACTACCAGGTGCCGTACGTCTACAACACGGTCAACTTCTGGTACAACAAGGACATGATGAAGGAGGCCGGCGGCTCCGTTCCACAGACCTTTGACGAACTTCTTGCTTTGTGTGGCGCCGTCAAGAACGCAGGCAAGCAAGCGCTGGTCATCGAAGGCAACGTCGCCTTCTACAACATCCTCTATTTCGCCAATCATCTCGAGCGGGCCAAGGGCTCGGGCGCGCTGATCAAGGCCTTCGAGGACAGGTCGGGCGCCGGCTGGTCGGACCCGGCGGTGCTCGAGGCGGCCAAGGCGAGCCGGGCACTGTGGGATGCCGGCTGCTTCGCCGACGACGCGCGCGGCTTCCAGTATCCGGCCGGACAGCAGACTATCGCGCTGGGCGATACCATGGGCGAACTCGTCGGCTCCTGGTTGCCCACCGAACTCGCCGAAAGTGCCGGCAAGGACTTCCCCTGGGGTGCGTTCAACTTCCCGACCGTCAAGGGCGGCGCCGGCAAGGCGACGGATCTTCAGGTCGGCCTGCTGTCCTTCATCGTGCTAAAGGACTCGCCGAACGCCAAGGAGGCTGCCGGCTTCCTCAAATACGTCATGAGCGAGGAAGCGCAGAAGATCCTGGTGGAGGATGCCGGCGTGGGTGTCACCCGCAAGGGCGTGGAATGGCCTGCCGTCCTGGGCGATGCCTACCAGTCCGCATCCGCGGCAACCGCCCTTTCACCCTTCGGCGGTGGCCTGAACGTTGCCTATCCGGACTTCACGTCGCAGGTGCTCAATCCGGAATACAACAAGATGTTCCTCGGCGAGACGACCCCGGAACAGTTCGTCGAAACCCTGGTCGCCAAGACCAAGGAATTCTGGGCCGCCAACAAGTAACCGGACCAGCAGGCATGGGCAGCCGCGACGCTACCCATGCCGCCCACGGCGGCGGACGTTTCGACCGCCTGATGTTTGTGCCTGACAACCAGGGAAGGGCGGCGCGATGATGCGGCGACGAATGGTCATAGCGTTCCTGGCGCCCGCCCTGGCGTTGTATCTCGGCTTCCTGGTGCTTCCCGCGATCCAGGCGTTCTATCTCAGCTTCTACAGGACGTCCGGCTTCGGCAGCGAGCCGGTCTGGGTCGGCCTCGGTAACTACGCCACGCTGCTCGGCGATCCGATCTTCTGGCGCTCGTTGCGTAACATGGCGCTGATCCTGTTGGTCGGCGGCATCGCGATCTTCGGCCTCGCATTCCTGTTCACGATGCTGCTGAACTCCGGGCTCTGGGGCAAGAAGCTGTTCCGCGCCTTGATCTTCATGCCCAACATCATCGCCGTGGTTGCGATCACGACCTTCTGGTCGTTCGTGTTCATGCCACGCTACGGCCTGCTCACCAATTTCCTCAAGCAGATCGGGCTGACGAGCCTCGCCGGCGTTGCCTGGACGGCGCCCGAGAACGTGTTCTACGCCATGATGGTCGGCCTGATCTGGATCTCGACCGGATTCTTCACCATCCTGATCCTCGCTGGCGCCGACAAGGTCCCGGCCGACATGTACGAGGCGGCCCGTCTCGAGGGGGCCAGCACCTTCCAGGTCTTCCGCCATGTGACGCTGCCGATGATCTGGGATGTCGTGCTGATCACGCTCGTGCTGTGGTCGATCCAGGCGATCAAGATCATGGAATTTCCATACGCCTTCGGCGGGCCGAACATCGACCAGAACCTCTACACGCCGTCGATCTATCTCTACATCATGGGCTTCGGCCAGCGCGAGCCGGTCTACGCGCTCGGCTACGCCACCGCCATCGGCGTCGTGCTCTTCGTCCTCACCATCGTGACCATCCTGTTCCTGCGGCTCGTGTTCCGTCGCGAGCGGGTGGAGTTCTGATCATGACCCGATCCCGGTTTCCTGCCCCGCTCAAGCGCGCGATCGCCTATCTGTTTGTCGGCGGCTGGTCGGCCTTCTCGGTGTTCTTCGTCCTGTGGGTGATCCTCGCCTCGCTGAAGAAGAACCGCGACCTGTTCGGTTCGCCCTGGACCTTTCCGGCCGAGCCCGCCTTCGGCAACTATGTGAAGACCTGGGTGGCGAGCCGTTTCGGCGACTATTTCCTCAACAGCCTGCTCGTGGTTTCGGTCTCGGTCGCGGCACTGCTGCTTGTCTCGGTGCCGGCGGCTTATGTCCTTAGCCGCGGTAGGTTCCGCGGCCGCGAGGCGCTGTCGAGTTTCCTCGCCTTCGGCATGGGCGTGCCGATCCCGCTGCTTTTCGTGCCGCTGTTCGTGATCATGGCGACGCTCAGGCTCGCCGACACGCTGACCGGGCTCACGATCGTCTATGTCGCGCTGTCGATCCCGTTCACGATCTATGTGCTCGAAGGCTTCTTCTCGTCGCTGCCGTCGGAGCTGGAGTCGGCCGCGATCATCGACGGTTGCTCGGACTTCCAGGTGTTCCGGTACGTCATGCTGCCGCTCGCCGTGCCGGGCATCGCAACCGTCGCCATCCTCAATTTCGTCGGCCTGTGGAACGAGTACCAGCTGTCGCTCGTCCTCATCAACAGCCCGGAAAACCGGACGCTGTCGCTTGGCATCTATTCGCTGATCACCTCGATGCAATATTCGGGCGGCGACTGGGCCGGGCTGTTCGCCGGTGTCACCATCGTGATGGTGCCCACCATCGCGCTCTTCGTCATCCTGTCGGAGCGGATGATCAGCGGCATCACCATGGGAGGCGTGAAGTGACCAGCGTGCTCAAGGCAAGGCGCGGGGACCATGTGGCCCGCGTCGAGGAGACCACGGTCCGCATTCCGATGTCGCGCCTTGGCGGGCCGAGCGGCCTGCCGCGCTTCCGCTGGCAGCAGCCCATCCCCAACAAGGAGACGCCACCCAATGTCGGGCTGGATGCCGAGGAGAGCGCCCATCCCTTTGCCTGGGGCGAGGACTCGATCCTGCCCTATTGCGTCTACGACGATTACGATCGTGCGCCGCAGCCTGGCGAAATGCCGCTGGTGACGCTCACCAACGGCCGCCTGCGCGTTTCTGTGGCACCGCAATATGGCGGCCGGCTGATGGAATTGCACGACCTGGCGCTCGGCCGCGACCTGGTGTTCCACAATCCGGTCTTCCAGCCGGCGAACCTAGCCGCGCTCAACGCATGGTTTTCGGGCGGTATCGAATGGAACGGCCTGATCCCCGGCCACACGCCCTTCACCTGCGCCCCGGTCTTCGCCGGCATCACCGAGACCGAGCGCGGACCGGTGCTCAGACTCTACGAGTTCGACCGCATCGTCGAGGCGACCTGGCAGATCGATCTCTTCCTGCCCGATGACGACGACCGTCTCTTCGTGCATGGCCGTATCGTCAATTCCGACCCTCGGGCCAAGCTCGCCTACTGGTGGACCAACGTGGCGGTACCCACGGCGCCCGGCATGCGCGTCCTGAGCCCCGCCGATTACGCCATCGAGCATGTCCTGCCGGGCAACCAGCTCGAACGTTTTGCCTTCCCCGATCCGGTGCGCTTCGACGGCTCCTATCCCGGCAACTGGCGCGATGCGACCTCGGTCTTCTTCCGCCAGCCGCAGGCGAAGCGGCTGTTCATCGCCGCGCTCGACCAGCAGGGAACGGGTCTGGCGCAGACGGCGACGGGAGCCATGCGCGGCCGCAAGTTCTTCTATTTCGGCACCGCTCCGGGCGGCCAGCACTGGATGGACTACCTGTCCCTTCCGGGCGAAGGCGACTACATCGAGATCCAGAGCGGCATCGCGCCGACGCAGAACCAGCGCTTCGAGCTGCCGGCGGGTGGCGAGATCCACTGGACCGAGGCCTACGGCGCGTTGTCCGTTGCGCCTGCCTCCGCTCATGACGAGGACTACCAAGCGGCGGTCGCTGCGGCCGCAGAGGCTGTCGACCAGCGTTTCCCGGAGAGCGAGCTTGAAGATATCGATGCCTTCTTGACGCGCGTGTCGCGCCAGCCGGTGGGCCGTAGGATCGCGGAAGGCGTGGCATGGGGCGGTCGCCACGAGCGCCTGACGGGACGGGTTCTTGCTGCCGGGCTCGATTTTTCGACTGCAGCGCCGAAGGACTGCTGGGACGACCTACTTGACGAGGGGGTCTTCTCGGAAGCGAGCCTGTCCGTGGTCCCGGTTGAATTCGCAGTGTCGGAGAGCTGGGTTGCAGCCCTCGAGCAAAGCAACGCCTCAAGCGGCGAGACTTGGTTGCATGCGCTGCTGCTCGGTATCGCGGCTCTCGACCGCGACGAAATGGCCGAGGCGCACGACCTGTTCGAGCGGTCGCTGGCGCTGAAGCGGACATGGCTGGGTTTCCGCCAGCGGGCTTTGGTGGCGGCCGACAAGGACGCGGCCGAACAGGCCTATCTCGCGGCCTGGGCTGCCGGTGGCGCGCCGGCCTCGCTTGCCGTGGAGATCGTCCGCTTCCTGCTGGACGATGGCCGGCTCGAAACGCTTGGCGAGTTTGTCTCCGGCCTGCCCGCCAAGGTGCAGGAGCAGGAGCGCATCGTCCTGTCCCGGGCGCTGCTTGCGGCCCGGCGCAACGACATGGACGAACTCAAGGCGCTGCTGGGGCGGCAGTTCGCGACGATCCGCGAAGGCGAGACCTTGCCCGAGGATCTCTGGAACGCATTGCAGAAAGGGCGTCTCGAGGCGGCGCTGGGTCGGCCGGCTACCCCGTCCGAGCTGAGCGATCGGCTCAAGCTTCACCCCTTGCCCGAGCATCTGGACTTCCGCATGCACGTCGCGTCCGAAATCGAGGAGAACTAAATGGCCCGCGTGGAACTGCGCGATATCCGCAAGTCGTTCGGATCGGTCGATGTCATCCGGAGTGCCGATCTCGATATCGAGGAAGGCGAGTTCGTCGTGCTTGTCGGCCCTTCCGGCTGCGGCAAGTCCACGCTGCTGCGCTGCATCGCCGGACTGGAGCAGATGACCGCCGGGCAGCTGATCATCGACGGCGTCGACATGACCAAGGCAGATCCGGTCGAGCGCGGCATTGCGATGGTGTTCCAGTCCTATGCGCTCTATCCGCACATGACGGTGGCCGAAAACATCGGCTTCGGGCTCAAGATCGCCGGCGCGCCGAAACCCGAGATCGACGCGCGCGTGGTCGAGGTGGCCAGGCTGCTCAAGCTCGACCAGCTGCTCGAGCGCAAGCCCAAGGCCCTGTCGGGCGGCCAGCGCCAGCGCGTCGCAATCGGCCGCGCGCTCGCGCGCAAGCCGCGCATCTTCCTGTTCGACGAGCCGCTGTCAAACCTCGATGCGTCGCTACGTGCGGAAATGCGGGTCGAACTCGCCAAGCTCCATGCCGGGCTCGGCAACACCATGATCTACGTCACCCACGACCAGGTCGAGGCCATGACGCTGGCCGATCGTATGGTGGTGATGCGCAACGGCGTCGTCGAGCAGGTCGGCACGCCGCTCGAACTGTTCAACAATCCCGTCAACAAGTTCGTTGCAGGTTTTCTCGGTCAGCCGCCGATGAACTTCGTCAAGGTGTCCGCCACGCGCCCCAAGGACGGCACTGTTGAACTCGGTCTGCCGGGCGACGGAAGCATCGCGCTCGACCTGACGGTCGCCAATGACTTCGCCCTCGACGGCGTCGAGCTTGGCATCAGGCCGGAAGACATGACCATCGACGACAAGGGCGAGATCGCAATCGTCGTCGAGGTGGTCGAGCAGCTCGGCGGCGAGACCATCGTCTATGGACGGCTGGCAGACGGGCAGCCGCTGATCGCCAAGCTGCCGGGACAGGCCGGCGTCGGAGCGGGCGATCGGCTCGCGTTCCGGGTGAACGCCGAACGGCTTCACGTTTTCGAGGCCGGGGGCCGCAACATCCGCTTCCGGAGCATGGCGAATGCGGGCTAAGGAATGGCCGGAAGCGCCTGTCCAGAGGCGTTGGCTCGATGCCGATCAGGTCGGCCGTGGCGGAGGCGACGTCCCTCCGGCGGCGGCCGCGGCACGGCCCGACAAGGAGCCCGCAATGCAAATCCCTCACCAGTCCGGCCAGTCGCTGATCGAGCTCATCTCGAACGACCTGCCCGAACTGAACAAGACCTTCAGGCGCGTCGGGCAGTACCTGCTGTCGGCGCCGGATGGCTTCATGCACAAGCCTGTGCAGGAGATTGCCCTGGCCGCCGAGGTCAGCGAGCCGAGCGTCGTGCGCTTCTGCCGCCGTTATGGCTTCAAGGGGCTCCCGGATTTCCGCATCGCGCTGGCGATGGCGCTGGCGCGCGGCAATGAGCGCAGTTCCTATCTCGAGCCCAGGATCACCGACAAGGCGGTTGTCAATCTGGCACAGAAGAAGGCGATCGCCCGCTTCGCACGGACCCTTGTCGGGACCGACCGCTCGATCATCGTCGATTCCGGCTCGACGGCACAGCTGTTTGCCGAAAGTCTTCGCGATGCCGCCGGCCTCGTCATCATGACCACCGCCCTCAATATCGTCGACGCCCTGCGCGATGCCAGCCAGCACACGGTCATGCTGCCGGGCGGCACGGTGCGTTTCGAATCGCGGTCGGTATCGGGCCGTCTGGTCGAGAACACACTGGCCAGCATGCGCTTCGACACGGTCTATCTGGGCGCCGACGCCATCGATCCGGAATTCGGCCTCAGCACCTTCAACGAGGACGAGGCGCATCAGAACACGGCGATGATCAACGTCTGCCAGCGCGTCGTGGTGCTCGCCGATTCCACCAAGTTTAGGGCGCCGGCACTGCATCGCTTCTGCGAACTCGATCGCATCCATTCGATCGTCACGGACACCGGCCTGCCGGACGAAGTCGCCGAGATGATCGAGGCGCGAGGGGTGACGGTCCATCGCATCGATCCAAATGACGGGAGTACCCAATGACCGCAAGAAAGGCGGCTGACATCTCGGCTGGACTGGACCGCTGGGCTACGACGCGCGAGATCGCCCAGCAGCCGTCGGTGTGGCGGAGCTGGGGGCCGAGGATCGACGCGATCTCCGGCGACATCCGCCATTGGCTGCACGGGCGCGCGCATGACGAGATCTGGTTCTGCGGAGCCGGCACTTCCGCCTTCATCGGCGAAACGCTCGCCGCCCATCTCAATCGGGCCGCGGGGCCTGCGCGCTTCCGCGCGGTGCCCACCACCGACCTGGTGGCGTGCCCGCGGAACTTCATTCGGCCGGGCGTGAAGCTCCTCGTCGTTTCCTTCGGTCGCAGCGGCAACAGCTCGGAAAGCATCGCCACGCTCGACCTGCTTTCGACGCATGCGCCCGAGGCCGACAGGCTGCACATCACCTGCAACGGCGACAGCGCGCTCGCGCGCCAAAACCATCCCGGACCGGGCGAACTGCGTACCATCGTGCTGCCGCCCGAGACCGACGATCGCGGCTTTGCCATGACGTCGAGCTACACGACAATGCTGTTGTCGGCGCTCGCCTGCTTCGATCCTGCGCCGCCGCATCCGGTCGCAGCACTGTTTGACGAGCTGGCATCTGCGGCCGAGACGGCAATCAGGCACGGCTTCGAGAAGCTGCCGGCGCTGCCCATGCCCGAGCGCGCGGTCTTCCTCGGTTCCGGTCCGTTGACAGGCTCGGCACGGGAATGCGCGCTCAAGGTGCTGGAGCTCGCGGCCGGCAATATACCGACGTCGTGGGATTCCGCTCTCGGCTTCCGCCACGGACCCAAGGCGGTGGTGAACGATGGAACGCGCGTCTTCGTGCTGCAATCCTCCGATCCGTTCACGCGTGCCTACGACTTGGACCTGGCGGCGGAGGTTGCCGCCCAGTTCGGCGCCGATCGTGTCGTGCGGCTCGGCAGCGTCGCCGACGGCGCCGACATCGAAATCCCGGTGGTCGGCAACGATGCCTGGTCCTCGCCGCTCTATGTGCTGGTGGCGCAGATGCTGGCGGTGATCTGGTCGGACAGGCTCGGCATCAACGTCGACAACCCGTTCAGCGGCGGCAACCTGACCCGCGTGGTCGCGGGCGTTAAGCTCTACCAGTTGCCGAAAGCCGGACCCCGACTGTTCGGCGCGCTCGATCTCGGCGGCACCAAGATCGAGGCCTGCCTGTTCGACGACCGGCTCGAGCCGGTGGCGAGGCGCAGGAGCCCGACGCAAAAGGAAAGCTATGAACGGCTCGTCGAGGCCGTTGTCGAGGAGGTGCGCTGGCTCGAAAGGGAAGCCGGCGTAGGACTGCCGATCGGCATCGGCATTCCCGGCCTCATCGATCCGGTCACGGGCCGCTCGACGACCGCCAACCTGCCCGCGACCGGCCACACGCTGAGCGCCGATCTCGGCGCGCGGCTCGGCCGCTCGACGCCGGTGGAGAACGACTGCAAGTGCTTCGCCCTGTCGGAGGCCAATGGCGGGGCGGGTGCCGGCCATCGCACCGTCTTCGGCCTCATCCTCGGAACCGGGGTCGGCGGCGGCGTCTGCGTCAACGGCCGGCTGGTGACAGGGCTCAACGGACTGCCCGGCGAGGTCGGTCACTTCGGTCTGCCCGCGGCCACAGTCGACCGGCGCAAGCTGCCGCTCGTCGCCTGCGGCTGCGGCCGCGTCGGCTGTTGCGAAACGCTGGTTTCCGGACCGGGCATGAGCCGGCTCTGCGAACACATGACGGGCCGGGCGGCGAAGCCGGAAGAGATCGCCGCGCAGGCGGCGGCCGGCGACCCCGCGATGGGCGAAGTGCTCGACGCCTGGCTCGACCTGCTGGCCGAGCTGGTCCACACGATCCAGCTCACCGTGGATGCCGATTGCGTGGTGCTCGGCGGCGGCCTGTCGCGCATCGAAGGCGTTGCCGGCAAGCTCACCGGCGTCTTTGCCGGTCACAAGCTGCCGGGCGTGCGTAGCCCGGTCTTCGAAGTCGCCAGGTTCGGCGACGCGAGCGGCGTGCGCGGCGCGGCGATGCTGGCGCGCGCAACTGTGGAAGGAAACTCCGTGCGATGAGGCAATTGAGGGAATTGATCGCCCGCAACCGCGCGGGTTCGGGCGAAGCCATGCCGTCGGTCTGCTCGGCTCACCCAGATGTCGTGGCCGCCTCGGTGCTGCTCGCCGAGGAGGCGGACGTACCGCTTCTGATCGAGGCGACCAGCAACCAGGTCAACCAGTTCGGCGGCTATACGGGGATGAAGCCCGTCGACTTCGTCGGCTTCGTGCGGCGCATCTGCGACGACATCGGCGCCTCGCCCGAACGCATTCTGTTTGGTGGCGACCATCTCGGCCCCCAGGCATGGCGCGACCAGCCAGCCGAGGTGGCGATGGGACACGCCCGCGACCTCGTGTCAGCCTACGTGCAGGCCGGCTTCACCAAGATCCATCTCGACTGCTCCGAGGGTTGTGCAGGAGAGCTGCCGCAGGTCGGCGATAAGGTCAGCGCCGAACGCGCCGCCGACCTTGCCGCCGTCTGCGAGATTGCTGCAGGCAACCCCGATGCGTTGAGCTACATGTATGGCACCGAAGTGCCGCCGCCAGGCGGCGCGCGCGCCGACGATGGCTCGCATGGCATCGTGCCCACGGCGCCCGAAAGTGCGCTTGCGACGATCGAGGCGCATCGCCAGGCATTTGCCGCACGCGGCCTCGAGCAGACCGCCTGGGCACGCGCAGTCGGGCTGGTGGTGCAGCCGGGGCTGGAGTTCGCGCCGGATCATGTCCATCGCTTCGACATGGCTATACCGGACAGGCTCACGTCGGTCCTCGCAGACCGACCCGGCCTGTCTTTCGAGGCGCATTCGACCGACTATCAGGCGCCGGACGTGTTCCCCGAACTGGCGCGGCGCCATTTCGCGGTGCTCAAGGTCGGTCCCGCTTTGACCTATGCCTACCGCCAGGCGATCTATGCGCTCGACGCGGTGGCGGGCTGGGTCGCGCCTGGCTCGGACCGCGCGCCGGTCGCGTCGGTCATGGAACGGCTGATGCTGGAGAAGCCCGGCAATTGGGCAAAACACTATGCGGGAGACGCGGTTGAGCAGCATCTGCTGCGTCATTTCAGCTATGCCGACCGCATCCGCTACTATTGGGCGCAACCAGAAGCCGCTGCGACGGTGGCGCGGCTGCTGGCCGATCTCGGGGCGCGCCGTCCGCCGCGGAGCGTCCTGGAACAGTATTTCGCGCCTGTGGTGATCGACCGCGCCGAGGGGCTGGAGCCGACCGTGAGCAACTGGTCGCGGGCGCTCATCTACGCCCAGATCCAGGAAGCGCTGGCGCCTTACTTTGCCTGCCATGGGGCAAAGCGGTGACGCTGCTGTCGTCGACGGACCGACTTCCTTTCGACCTGGAAACGGCTGATGCCTGGTGGCTGTCGCCCGAGCGGCTTTTCGACGGCTCCACGTTGCGCAACGGAATTGCGCTGCGCATCGAGGCTGGGCGGATCGCCGCCGTCCGCCCAGGGAGCGAAGCGGGAGTTGACGGTGCACCGGTGTGGCGCTCGACCTGTATCGCGGTACCGGGTTTCTTCGACGTCCAGATCAATGGCGGCGGCGGGGTGCTGTTCAACACGACGCCTACCGTCGAGGGCCTGGAAAGGATCGGCGCCGCCCATCGCGCAACCGGCACGACGGCGTTTCTGCCGACGCTGATAACCGACGCGGCTGACCTGATGGACCGGGCGGCGGACGCTGCCATCGCCGCCTTCGGCAGGTTCGGCGTCGCCGGCATCCACCTCGAGGGACCGCATATCAGTGTCGAGCGCAAGGGCGCCCACGATCCGGCCTTCATCCGGCCTATCGACGAGCGGACTTTTGCCGTGATCGAAAGGCTGCGGCGCGCCGGATTGCCGGTGCTGCTCACGCTGGCGCCGGAATGCGTTCCGCAAGGTGCGATCGCGCGGCTTTGCGCCATGGGCGCGGTCGTGTCGCTGGGGCACACCGCGGCCGATGCGGCCACCGTCAGGTCGGCCATCGCCGAAGGGGCCTCGGCCGTCACGCACCTGTTCAACGGCATGACGCCGATGACCTCGCGCGCGCCAGGCGTGGTGGGGGCGGCGCTCGACAGCGACCTCTATTGCGGCTTCATCGCCGACGGCCACCACATCGACGACACGGTGCTGCGCCTCGCCATCCGCTCGCGCTCCCGCCCTGACCGCATGGTGCTGGTCTCGGATGCGATGCCCACCTGGAACGGGCCGGATCAATTCGAGCTCTACGGCGAAACGATCCGCGCGGTCGATGGCAAGCTGGTCAATCGCCTGGGCTCGCTTGCCGGTGTCCACATCGACATGGCTTCGTCCGTCAGGCGCCTGGTCGAACATGTCGGGCTGCCGCTCGACCAGGCGCTTGCCTCGGCCACGGCAGTGCCTGCGGCGCTGATGGGGCTGTCGCAGGAGATCGGCCGGCTGGTGGAAGGCGCCCGTGCCGACATCGTGCTGCTTGGTAGCGACCTCGCGCCACGGGTGGTGCTCGCCGGCGCCGCTTTGCGGAACAACCTTTAGCCGGCGCGCCGGTCTGCTGCGTCGGCGGGCGTCATCCGGCCAGCCGCAACGCGCCGTCATCGAGCATCGCCTTGATCTCCGACCGGCAGGAGCCGCAATTGGTGCCGGCATTCGTTGCCTTGCCGACATCGGCAAGCGTGGTGCAGCCGCCGGCGATGGCGCCGGCAAGCTGGTTGGCGCCGACGTTGAAGCACGAACAGACGATGCGCCCCACCGAAGCCATCGGCACCGGCGCCCGGCCCGAGAGAAGCGCGCGGCGGTCGAGCGGCGTCAGCGGTTCGCTCGAGGCGAGCAGGGACAACAGCCAGTCGCGTTCGGGCAGCATGCCGCGTGGGGCGACCAGCAGCGCCTCGGCAAGTCGTCCCTGCGGATCGGCGGCCGCGGCCCGGAAAGTCGAGCTTCGCCGGTCGGTATATTCGAGCAAATGGTCCGACGGCACGACGTCGATCAGCCTGCGGGCGAGCAGGATGCCCTGTTCGGGCGGCTCCGTTCCGGCAAGCTCGTAGACCCAGCCGCCGTCGACGGCAGCGCGGCTCCAGTGGACGAAGCCTGTCGGCCTCAGGTCGCGGCGTGTCATCAGGACGCCGACCCATTCGACCGCTTCACGAGAGATGCGCACCGGCACGTGCTTGAGCTCCGGCTGGCCGGAGAAGGGATCGGTGACCGGCGCCGACAGCGACCCGGCTGCGGCGTTGGCGGCAAAGCGTCCGCTCCAGTGCATCGGCAGGAAGGCCTCGCCCCGACGCTGGCCACCGCTCACGCGCACCTTGGCGCGGCCGCTGCCGTAGCGGCTTTCGACCCGTGCCAGGTCGCCATCGGCGAGGTCGAGCGCTGCTGCATCGGCGGGGTTCAACTCCAGCGCAGGCTCGGGCGCATTGGCCATCAGTCGCGGCACCCGGCCAGTGCGGGTCATGGTGTGCCACTGGTCGCGCAACCGGCCAGTATTCAGGGCGAGCGGGTAGGCGGCATCGACCGGTAGCGCCGCGCCTTCCTGGCGCACGGCCACGAAGCGGGCGCGGCCGTCGGCGGTGGGAAAGCGCCCGTCGGCCAGCATTCGCTCATTTGTGGGCGACCCACGACGCCGAGGCCAATGGACAGGCGAAAGTGCCTCGTATTGTTTGTCCGAAATGTTGGCGAGGCCACCGATGTCGAACAGCCTTGCACCGTCATTCTCGAAGGTGGAAAGGGCTGCGTGCTCACGGAAGATCTCGACCGGATTGGCATAGGCGAAGGCGTCGGCAAAGCCCATGCGGCGGGCGACTTCGGTGACGATCCACCAATCCGGCCGCGCCTCGCCGGGCAAGGGCATGAACGGTCGCTGCCGTGAGATGCGGCGTTCGGAATTGGTCACCGTGCCGTCCTTCTCGCCCCAGGCGGCGGCGGGCAGAAGCACATCGGCGAAGCGGGTCGTGTCGGTCGAGGTCACGTCGGAAACCACGACGAAATCGCAAGCCTTGAGCGCCGCCCGCACCCGCGTGGCGTCTGGCATGCTGACCGCGGGGTTGGTGCCCATCACCCACAGCGCCTTGACGCGCCCGTTGGCCACAGCCTCGAACATGTCGACCGCCTTGAGGCCGGCCCGGCGGGCGATTTGCTGTGCGCCCCAGAAGCGGCCGACGCGGTCGGGCGCGGACGGATCCTCGAAGCCCATATGCGCGGCGAGCTGGTTGGCGAGGCCGCCGACCTCGCGGCCGCCCATGGCATTGGGCTGGCCGGTGACCGAAAACGGTCCCATGCCCGGCCTGCCGATGCGGCCGGTGGCGAGATGGCAGTTGAGGATGGCATTGACCTTGTCGGTACCATGCGCCGACTGGTTGACGCCCTGGCTGTAGACGGTGACCGTACGCTCCGTCGACGCGAACCAGTCGTAGAAGGCGGCTATAGCGGTCGGGTCCAGATCGCAGGTTTCGACGATCCGCCTGACCGAGGGCGCGTCGGCCGCAGCCAAGCTGAGTGCCGCATCGAAGCCGATCGTATGCGCCGCCACGTAAGGCTGGTCGACGGCACCGCTGCGCGCGAGATGGGCGAGCAGGCCGGTGAACAGGAGCACGTCCGTGCCCGGCTTGAGCTGCAGGTGCAGGTCGCATTCCGCTGCGGTCGCGGTGCGGCGCGGATCGACGACGACGATCCTGGTGCCGCGCGTGGCCCGGGCGGCGAGCAGGCGCTGGTAGAGGATCGGGTGGCACCAGGCGGTGTTGGAGCCGACCAGCACGACGAGGTCCGCCTGTTCGAAGTCCTCGTAGGTGCCCGGCACGATGTCCTCGCCGAAGGCGCGCTTGTGGCCGGCGACCGACGAGGCCATGCAGAGCCGCGAGTTGGTATCGATATTGGCCGAGCCGACAAAACCCTTCATCAGCTTGTTGGCGACGTAATAGTCCTCGGTGAGCAGTTGCCCGGAGACGTAGAAGGCGACCGAATCCGGCCCGTGTTCGGCGATGGTCTCGGAGAGTCGCCTTGCCACCAGATCGAGGGCGTCGTTCCAGTCGGCGCGGCGACCGGCGATCTCGGGATGGAGCAGCCGGCCATCGAGACCGAGCGTCTCGCCGAGCGCCGATCCCTTGGAGCAAAGCTTGCCGAAATTGGCCGGATGTGCGGGGTCGCCGCGCACGGACGCTTTACCATCCGCAGCGACCCGCGCCTGCACGCCGCATCCTACGCCGCAATAGGGGCAGGCGGTCCTCACCTCGCGCGCATCCGTCATCGTCAGGCAGCCTTCGAAGCCAGGACGTCGAGGGCGATGAACAGCCGCCCGTCCTCGACCTTGAGCGGAATGGTCCTGACCGAGCCTTCGTCGGCGCCGAGCGCTTCGCCCGTCTCGAGCGAGAACACCCAGTTGTGCAGGGGGCAGGTCACCGATGCGCCGTGGACGATGCCCTGGCTCAACGGGCCGCCCTTGTGCGGGCAGTGGTCCTCGATGGCGAAGACCCGGTCGTCGGCGGTGCGGAACACGCCGATCTTGCCCTGAGGCGTGTTCACGCAGCGCGCGCCGCGCAGGGGGATTTCGGCGATGGTACCGATCGCGATCCAGTTGAGCGTGTTCATTCCGCAGCCTCCGCGAAACCGACCGAGGCCATCGGCCGGAATTCATGCTTGTCCTTGCCGGAGACGCGCTCCGACCAGGGATCGACCTGGGCGAATTTCTGGCTGAAGACGAAGCGGTCGTAATAGGCCTTGCGCTTCCCGGCATCGTCGAGGATCTGGCGCTTGATCTCGGCCACGCCGACGCGCTTGGCCCATTTGTAGATGCGCTCGAGATAGCGGGCCTGCTCGCGATACATCTGCGTGAGCGCCACGATCGCTTCCAGCGCCTCGTCCTCGCTCTTCACCAGGCCGAGCACCTCGGTGCCCTTGATGTCGAGTCCGGCGGCACCGGCGAAATGGATCTCGTAGCCGGAATCGACGCAGATCACGCCGACGTCCTTGCAGGTCGCCTCGGCGCAGTTGCGCGGGCAGCCCGACACCGCCATCTTGACCTTGGCCGGGGTCCACGAACCCCACATGAACTTCTCGATGCGGATGCCGAGACCGGTCGAATCCTGGGTGCCGAACCGGCACCAGTCGGAGCCGACGCAGGTCTTCACCGTGCGCAGGCCCTTGGCATAGGCGTGACCCGAGACGAATCCGGCCTTTCCCAGGTCGGCCCAGACCGCCGGCAGGTCTTCCTTTCGGATACCGAGCATGTCGATACGCTGGCCGCCGGTGACCTTGACCAGCGGGATTTCGAACTTGTCGACGACATCGGCGATGGCGCGGAGTTCGTTCGAATTTGTCACCCCACCCCACATGCGCGGCACCACCGAATAGGTACCGTCCTTCTGGATGTTGGCGTGGACGCGCTCATTGATGAAGCGCGACTGGTAGTCGTCGGCATATTCGTCCGGCCGGTCGCAGACGAGGTAGTAGTTGAGTGCCGGCCGGCACTTGGCGCAGCCGCAGGAGGTCTTCCATTGAAGTTCCTGCATCACTGCAGGAATCGTCTTCAACCCTTTGACCTTGATCAACCTGCGTACGTCGTCGTGGCCGAGATCGATGCAAGTGCACATGGGTTGGACGGCAGCCGGATTGTAGTGGTCGCCAAGGGTGAGCGACATAAGCTGCTCGACCAGCCCGGTGCAGGAGCCGCAGGAAGCGGACGCCTTGGTGTGGGCACGCACGTCGTCGAGCGAGGTCAGGCCCTTGGCGGTGATGGTGCCGGTGATCTTGCCCTTGCAGACGCCGTTGCAGCCGCAGATTTCCGCGTCATCCGGCAGTGCTGCAACGGCCGCCATAGGGTCCAGCGGCGATCCTCCCTGATAGGCCTGGCCGAAGATCAGGGTGTCGCGCATCGCCGAGATGTCGGTCTGCTTCTTCTTGAGGTCGTTGAACCACGCGCCGTCGGAGGTCTCGCCGTAGAGCACGGTGCCGATAATGCGATTGTCCTTGAGCACCAGTCGCTTGTAGACGCCGGCTGCGGCGTCGCGCAGCACGATCTCCTCGCGGTCGTCGCCGTCGGCGAAGTCGCCGAGCGAATAGAGGTCGATGCCGGTGACCTTGAGCTTGGTCGGGGTGTCGGAATGGACGAAGGCCGCCGTAGCGTCGCCGGCCAGCCGGGCGGCTGCGACGCGCGCCATCTCGTAGAGTGGAGCCACCAAGCCGTAGACCTGGCCGCCAACCTCGGCGCATTCGCCGAGCGCAAGGATGTCGGGATCGGAGGTGCGCATGCCGTGGTCGACGACGATGCCGCGATTGGTCTCGATGCCGGCTTCCCTTGCCAGTCCCGCATTGGGGCGGATGCCGACCGCCATCACGACGAGGTCGGCAGGGACCGTCGTTCCGTCTGCCAGTTCGATGCCTTCGGCCTTGCCGTTGCCGACGATGGCCTTGGTGTTGGCCTTGGTCACGACCTTGATGCCGCGCGCCTCCACGGCGCGCTGCAGCAGGTAGCCGGCGGCCGGATCGAGCTGGCGCTCCATCAGCGTCGGCATGACATGCAGCACGGTGACGTCCATGCCGCGCAGGCTGAGGCCCGCTGCGGCCTCCAGCCCGAGCAGGCCCCCGCCGATCACCACGGCCTTGGCGCGCGACTGGGCGGCCAGTAGCATGGCGTTGACGTCGTCGAGGTCGCGGTAGGTGAGCACGCCGGCCATGTCGCTGCCGGGCACCGGGATGATGAACGGCACCGAACCGGTGGCGATGACCAGCTTGTCATAGGGCTCGGTCACGCCGCGGTCGGAGGTCACGGTCTTCGCTTGCCGGTCGATGGCGACGATCTTGTGGCCCTTGTAGAGGGCGATGCCGTGCTTGATGTACCAGCCGTCGCCGTGGATGATGATCTCTTCGTAGGCCTTCTCGCCCGACAGAACCGGCGACAGCATGATGCGGTCGTAGTTCACGCGCGGCTCGGCGTTGAAGATGGTGACCTGGTAGCGGTCCGGTGCCGCCTCCAGCAGGTGCTCCAGCATGCGCCCGGGGGCCATGCCGTTGCCGATGATGATGAGCCTTTCGGTCATGGTGATGGTCCTTGTCCCTTACTGCGCGGCGACCGCCAGCGGCTCGATCTCGGTCCGCGACATCCTGCGGATCGACAGGTGCATCCAGACGAGCGAGGCGACGACGATGGCGAAGAGCAGCATGAAGCAGCTCGTCCACAGGCCGGTAAGGTCGTTGAGCGCGCCGAAGGCGATGGGCAGGACGAAGCCGCCGAGGCCGCCGATCATGCCGACCAGGCCGCCGACCGCGCCGACATTCTGCGGGTAGTAGACGGGGATATGCTTGTAGACGGCGGCCTTGCCCAGGCTCATGAAGAAGCCGAGAACGAAGGCAATGACCATGAAGGCGATCGGTCCGACCTCGAAGTGGAAGGACATCGGCCCGCTGATGCCGCGCACGACATAGTCGGCGGCCGGCAGCGCCAGGATCAGGGTGGCGACGGCCGAGACGCCGAAGGTCCAGTACATCACGGTGCGGGCGCCGACGCGGTCGGACAGAACGCCGCCATAGGCTCGGAAGATGCTCGCCGGGATCGAATAGGCAGCGCCGATCATGCCTGCGGTCGCGATATCGAAACCGTAGACGCCGATCAGGTAGCGCGGCAGCCACAGCGCAAGCGCGACGAAGGCGCCGAAGGAGAAGAAGTAGTAGAGGCCGAAGCGCCAGACCTGGACGTTCTTGAGCGGCGCGAACTCGCTCCAGAATTCCTTGGGCTGGCCGCCATGGATGCGGCGTTCGCGGATGACCGGGTCGTCCTCGGTGCCGAACCAGAAGATGAAGGCCATGAAGCCGAGCGCGGCCGCCCAGATCAGCGCCACTTCCTGCCAGCCGGCGGCGACGAGCACGAAGGGGGCGGCGAACTTGGTGACGGCGGCACCGACGTTGCCGACGCCGAAGATTCCGAGCGCGGTGCCCTGCCTGTCGGCCGGAAAGAAGCGCGAGACATAGGCGACGCCGACGGCGAACGAGCCGCCGGCAAGGCCGACGCCGAGAGCTGCGACCAGCATCTGCGTGTAGGTCTGGGCGAAGGCGAGCAGGAAGGTGGCGGCGGCCGCCGCCAGCATGGTCGCCGTGTAGACGAGCCGTCCGCCGAAGCGGTCGGTCCAGACGCCGAGCACGATGCGCACCAGCGAACCGGTGAGGATGGGCGTGCCTACCAGCAGGCCGAACTCGGTTTCGGAAAGCCCGAGCTCCTGCTTGATGCGCACGCCGATGATCGAAAAGATCGTCCACACGGCAAAGCACACGGTGAAGGCGATGGTGGACATGGCAAGCGCCCGCTTCGGACCATTGTCCTGGCTGGGGGCGGGAGGGGTGGTTGCGTTCATCGTCGGCTCCATGGGGCGGCGTGGGAGGCGCCGCGCTGAGTTGGATCGCTAAAACAAGAAAGCTGCCGACCAGGGTCGCGCGTCCGTACATCCGGGATCGCGGTCGTCTGATCAGCAGCTTCGCCTGGGGCGCCCGTCTTTGGACGCCGATATGTCTGACCTTTCGGCCTCGTCTATTGCAACGCACAAACCGTGCCAGTTCGGCATGTCGTTTGGATTTCGTTTATTTTCAGATACTTATATAGGGGGGCGATGCGCGCCGCCCCAGTGCCAGCGGACAAAGGACGATCAGCCGGCGTCGGTCTCTGCCTATTTAATGTGCAGTGCACAAAAATTAACAGCAGTCAGTTGCCGAGGTCCCGCTGGGCGGCAATGTAGCCATCGAGATCGTCGGGATCGAACAGGCCGCCGTCGAAGAACCCGTCCGGCCCGAGCACGAGACTGGCACCCGCCGAGCCGACCGGAGTTGGCGCGGGCAGCGCACCCTCGACCTTGGCGTTCGCGCCCGGCAGGGCCGCGCCCAGCGGCTTAAGCGCGGCACGGTAGAGATCGGGCCGGTAGGTTTCGCGGGCGATCGCAGCATTTTCCGACGAATGCCCAGCTTGTCCCCAACGCGCCATCTGGCTGTAGAACCACAGCGCGTGGCTTTTCCACGGGAAGGTCGCCGCCCGAGCCTGGGGCACGAAGAAGTCATCGACCTCGACGGAACTGTCCGACGACGTCCCGAGCTGGCCCGAAAGCGCCGGCAGCATCCAGTCGGCCGGACGCCCGACATAGGCGGGAGCCGACATGATGCCTGCCAGCTCGGCGTGATTGGCTGGCGAGGCGCACCACTGCGCGGCGTGATGGACGGCGCGCAGCAGAGCCGCCAGCGCGTCGCCGTTTGCTTCGGCCCATCGGGCATCGGCGCCCAGCACCTTTTCCGGGCTGGACCGCCAGATCTTTGCCTTCACGGTGGCGATGCGGCCATGGCCGAGCTTGACGGCGGCTGTATTCCACGGCTCCCCGGCGCAGTAGCCGTCGAGAGCGCCCGAGCCGAGCGCATCGGCCATCAGTGGCGGCGGCACGATCACGATCTCTGCCTCGCGGTCGGGATCGATGCCGCAAGCAGCAAGCCAGTAGCGCAGTTCGTAGTTATGCCCCGAATGTGGATGCACCACCGCAAAACGCAGCGGCGGCTGGCTGGTGCGGGCTCTCTCCGCCACGACAGCTCGAAGCGCGTCGCCTGCCGTGCGCGGCGAGAGGTCGCCGGTGGCGCCGTGCGCCGCCATCTTTTCCCACAATGCATTCGACACGGTGACGGCGTTGCCGCCGAGGCCCAGCGCCATGGGCACTATGGTGGTGGCTGCCAGCGGCGTCAGCCCGAGGTTGCAGGCGATCGGCATCGGCGCCAGCATGTGCGCCACCTGGAAATGCCCGACCGCGAGCCGGTCGCGGACGCTGGCCCACGATGTCTCGCGCACCAGGGTTAGTTCGATGCCCTCGGCTGCGGCAAAGCCCTTCTCCCTGGAGGCGACCAGCAGCGCGCTATCGAGCAATGGCAGGAAGCCGGCGGAAATCTCGAAGCGGGCGTCGGTCATGCGTCGTCTCCCAGCAGGCCCGCCGCGGTCACCAGGCTCTGTGCGATTTCGGCGAGCTTGCGGTTCTGGTTCATCGCGGTCTTGCGCAAGAGCGCATATGCATCCGCCTCGGTGAGTCCGCGCGACTTCATCAATATGCCCTTGGCGCGATCGATGAGCTTGCGGTCCTCGAGTTCGCTGCGCGCCGCCTCGAGTTCGCGCGTCAGCCGCGCAAAGGCATTGAAGCGGCTCACCGCCATGTCGAGGATCGGCTTGACCCGCTCGCGCTTGAGGCCGTCGACGATATAGGCCGAAACGCCGGCCTCGACCGCCGCCTCGATCGAGGCGCTGTCGGAGCGGTCAACGAACATGGCGATCGGCCGCTTCACCGCGCGCGACAGCTGGAACATGTTCTCCAGCATGTCGCGATTGGGGTTTTCCAGGTCGATGACGATGACGTCGGGATTGATCTCGGCGATACGCCTGGCGATGCCGGAGACGTCGTGCACCAGCGTCACGTCCTCATGCCCGGCCTCCCGCAGCCCGGCCTCGATGATCGAGGCGCGGATTCGGTTTTCATCGATCACGAGCACGGCGAGTGGCTTGGCGGTCATCGCCCGCTATTTTGCGCGCATCCGCGCATTGTGCAATGCAGCAGAGCGAATTTCGTCGCTCAGCACGTGGCTGCGGGTCGTCAGCCGATTTTTCCGTAGCGCTTGATCAGTCGGTCGCGCTTCAGCTTGGAGAGCCGATGGATCCAGAAGATGCCGTCCAGCTGGTCGATCTCATGCTGGTGGCAGACAGCCAGGAACCCGTCGGCCATTTCCGTTTGCCACCGGCCGTGCATGTCCTGGTAAGTGATCTCGACGCCGGCGTGGCGCTCGACCTCCTCGACGACGCCGGGCATCGAAACGCTGCCTTCCGTATGCCGGATCTTCTCCTGCGACGCCCAGGTGATCCTCGGATTGACGTAGATGCGGACGTCCTGCGGCGACAGTTCGAGCACGACGAGCCGCCTGGCAACTCCAATATGCGGAGCGGTGATGCCGACCCCGGGCGCGGCCCGCATCGTGTCGATGAGATCGCTGGCCAGAGCGCGCAAGCCGTCGTCGAACGCGACCACGGGCTCGGCCACCGCGCGCAGGCGCACATCGGGAAATTTCACAATCTGCCGGACCGCCACTTTTTCCCCCATATAGAACGTTCGCTTGGAGCGGATCACATGCCATGCGCCGTCAGGCAAGGGTCATCGGGAGATGCTCGGCCCGCCGGCTGCCGTCCTGGCCGATCACTCGACCTCTACCCACACCGGTGCGTGATCGCTGGCGTCGTCGCGGCCGCGCACGTCACGGTCGACGCCGACGCCCCGCAGACGCTTCGCCATCTGGCGGTCGAGCAGCAGGTGGTCGAGCCTGAGGCCGGCATTGCGTTGCCACCGGTTTCGGCGATAGTCCCAGAATGTGTAGACCCCATCCTGCGGAAACGCCTCGCGCACGGCGTCCGTCCAACCCTGGTCGAGCAGTTGGCGGAAACTGGCGCGGCTTTCAGGCTGCACCAGCGCATTGTCGTCGTAGGAATGGGTCTCGTACACGTCGCGCGGCTCGGGAGCGACATTGTAGTCGCCGGCGAGGACGACCGGCACGCCGGCAGCGAGGAGGCCCTGGGCATGGGCGTTGAGCCGCTCATGCCAGGCAAGCTTGTAGTCGAATTTTGGACCAGGCTGTGGGTTGCCGTTCGGCGCATAGAGCGAGGCGATCAACACGCCGCCGACGGCCGCTTCGATGTAGCGTGCCTGGCGATCGTCGTCGCCGCCGGGTAGATCCCAACGGGTTACGATCGGCTCGGTGTCGCGCGCGAGGATCGCCACTCCGTTCCAGGTGGACTGTCCGCGCCAGGCTGCGCCGTAGCCCGCGCCTTCGATGGCGGATATCGGGAAATCCGCATCGGGTGCCTTGAGTTCCTGAAGGCAGACGATGTCCGGTTTCGCGTCGCCCAGCCAGTCGAGCAGGTTCGGCAGCCGCCGCTTGATGTTGTTGATGTTGAAGGTCGCGATCTTCACGCCGGCATCCTAGCGCGACAGGGCGTCCGCCCACGCCGCGACCTTCTCGGCCATGGTCTTGAGGTGATCGGCGGCGGAGAAGCCGGAGATCGTCTTGCGCGGCTTGAGGTCGTGGTCGCCGTCTTCCAGCCAGAGCAGCTCGATGCGCTCGGAGAGCGCGTAGCCTTCTACCTCCTCGCGCGTACCGAATTCGTCGCGCGTACCCTGGACGATGAGCGTCGGCGTCTGCAGCGTGGCGAGATGCCTGGTGCGGAGTTGCTCCGGCTTCGCCGGCGGATGGAACGGATATCCCAGGCAGAGCAGGCCGGCGATCTTGCCTTGCGCGAGAAGATCGTCGGCGACCATGCTGGCGACACGACCGCCCATCGACTTGCCGCCGATGACTAGCGGGCCCTTGGCGCCGAGCTGTTCCACTACCGCCCGGTATTCGGGATTGAGAGTTTCGGCGCGGGGCGGCGGCTTGCGCGCGCGCTCCGTGCGCCGCGCCGCCATGTAGCCGAACTCAAAGCGGGCGACGCGGAAACCGGCGCCCGCCAGGGCCTTTGCGGCGGCGGCCATAGAAGCGGAGTCCATCGGCGCGCCTGCGCCATGTGCGAGCAGGATGGTGGCTCGGGCATCCTCGGCGCCATCGTAGAGGAATGCGGTGCTCATTCAGCCTGCCGTGCGTTGCTTGAGATGAAGGTCGGCATACTGCACGCCCCGGGCGGCGGTCTGGGCCCATTCGGAGGTGGCGTCGAGTTCAAGATAGGCCGACCACCAGCGGCGCGCTTCGAGCAGATTGTCCGCCTCGTATTCCAGCTTGGCGAGATTGAACATCGCGTCGGCATAAGTGGGGTCGAGCGTAATCGCCTTGCGGAGGTGGCGGCGGGCAGCACCCGCCTTGCCTTGCGCTGCAAGCAGGCCCGCAAGGTTGAACCAGGCTTCGATGAACCTGGGATCGAGCTTGATCGCCCGCATATAGCCCTGCGCGGCTTCCGCCTCCAGGCCGTCGGCGCGCAGGCAGTTGGCGCGGTTGAACGCGGCCACGCTGTCAACCGGGTCGGCCGCGAGGCAACGGCCGTAGAGCGCTGCCGCTTCGGTGAAGTGGCCGTCCTCCTCGGCATCCTCGGCAAGGGCGAACAACTCGTCTGCCTCGACGTCTTCCGCCCGGCCGAGCGGCAGAAGTCCTTGCCCGTCGAGCTCGGACAGGCCTTCGCCGAGCCGGGCATAGATGGCGTCCCGGCCATCCGCGTGCAGCGACAAAGCCGTCAGCGAGGCGACCGCACCGGAACGATGGACAGAGCGCGCGATGGCGCTCCAGCCGGCGCCGGATGCGAGCAGCCCTGTATATTTGCGCGCCAGGATCAGGTCGCGAAACGAGTAGGGCTCGGCCTGGTGCTCGAAGGCGTCGAACAGCGAAAGCATGTCGAGCGCGCGCGGCGGGATCTTCGACTGCTCGATCAGCGACTGCCGGGTCATCGCCGACTGTTCCGGCGCACCGAGCAGCCCGAGCATGCGCAGGAAGCCGTTTTCGCTGAGCGGCGTCACGCCCGCCGCCAGCATGTCGAGGCGCGTTTCGAGCTTGGCCTCGCTCGCCCTGTCGAGCAACCGCCGCCCGAACACGACATGGGTGGTGCGCCGCGTCGAGCCGTGCTGCAATTCGCCGCCCTGCCGCTCGACCTCGCGCGCGGCGAGGCGACGCGGAAATGCGGCGAGCGCGCCGACGAGCCCGAAGACCTGGCCAGCGGCTGCCGTCACTTCTTGGCTTTCGATTTACCGCCCGCGACCGCGGTCAGCTTCGCCGCCGGTTTCTCGGTCGCCTCGGTCTTGGCCTTGCTCTTGGCCGGCGGCTTCGACTGGCCGAGGCTCGCCTTCAGCGCGTCCATCAGGTTGATGACGTTGCCACGCTCGGGTGCTGCCGCGATGATCGGCTTGTGGCCCTTCAGCTTCTCCTTGATCATCTTCATCAAGGCGATCTCGTAGCGATCCTCGTAGTTCTTCGGATCGAATTTGGTGAGCTTCTGCTTGATGAGCGCCTCGGCGAGCTGGAGCATTTCAGGCTCCGGCTTGCCGGCGGGAATGTTGCCGAAATATTCGGCTGTGCCCCGCACCTCGCTCGGATTACGCAGCGTGCAGACGAACATGCCGTTGTCGCGCGAGCCGATGGTCACCACCCTCTCGCGGCTCGACAGCACCAGCCTCGCGATGGCGAGCTTGCCGGACTTGCGCATGGCCTCGCGCAGCACGATGAAGGTCTCTTCGGCCATCGCCCCGTCGGGTGCGAGATAGTAGGGCGAGTCCTGGTAGATGACGTCGACGTCGTCTTCGTCGACGAATGCCTCGATGTTCATCGTGTGATTGGACTCGATGCGCACGCTTTCGAGGTCTGTTTCCTCGATGATGACGTACTTCTTGTCCTCGTATTCATAGCCCTTGACGAGGTCGGAGCGGTCGACAAGCCCGATTTCCGGATCGACGGGTTTCATGTTGATCCGGTTGTGGGTGTCCTTGTGCAGCTGGTTGAAGCTGATGCGCTCGCTCGAACTGGCGGCGGGGTATAGCCGAACCGGGCAACTCACCAGGCTCAGCTTCAGGTATCCTTTCCAAGTCGCCCTGGGGGCCATGCTCGTCTCCTACGCGATTACATGATCAAGACTGACTTCTGGCACTGACCGAGGCCGGAACATCTCGGGCATGGTCTGCGATATCTGCCCAGGGATCGCCGGACTTGGCCAAAAGACCCGGCAGCGAAGAATAGTTCAAATCTTCCGGAGCGTCGATGGACTCGAGATCGCTCCAGCTCAGCGGCGTCGAGGCCGGCATTCCGGTCCGCGCCCGCAGCGAATAGGGCGCCGCCGCCGTGGCACTGCGGGCGTTGCGATGGAAGTCGATGAAGATGCGCTTCTTGCGGTTCTCCTTGCCCATCACCGTGGTGAAGGTCGAGGGCGCGGTGGCGGCGATCTGCGAAGAGATGGCGCTCGTCGCCTGGTGTACCTGTTTCCAGCCGAGCTTGCGCTTGAGCGGTGCCACGACATGGATGCCGCGGCCTCCCGAGGTCTTGGCGAAGGAGACGAGGCCGAGCTTTTCGAGTTCGCCCCTCACATGCAGGGCGGCCTCGACCACATCGCGCCAGGCGATGCCCTCGCCGGGGTCGAGGTCGAAGACGATCCTGTCCGGCTTGTCGAGATGTTTGCGCAGGGCGCCCCAGACATGGAATTCGACCACGCCGAACTGGGCGAGCGCCAGGTAAGCCTTGGCATCCTCGACCGATATGTAGGTCTTTGTCTCGTCGTCTGAATTCTTGGTGTCGAAGGAGGCGATGGTCGGCGGCATGCCGGAGAATGCGTGGCGCTGGAAAAAGCAGTCCTGCAGCCTCACGCTCGGGCAACGGAACAGCGATACCGGCCGGCCGAGGATGTGCGGCAACATGAAATCGCCGACCGCCGCGTAGTAAACGGCGATGTCGAGCTTGGTGGGCCCGGACTTGCCGAGGATCCGACGCTCCGGATTGGTGATCGTTATGCCCGCGAGGTCCGCGTCGGTGATGAGCCGCTTGCGCTCGACCTGTGGCGAAGCGGTGAGCTCCGCCTCGCGCAGCCCCTTGAACACGGCATGGCGCAACGCGTTGTCCGTGGTGCGGTTCGCATAGTGGATGCGGGCGTTAAGCACTGGCCGCACGGGAATGACCTCCTTTGGCGCCCCGTCGAGCTTCGCCGCGCCCTCGCGGAGACCTTCGAGCCGGTGCAGCAGGGTTTCCAACGTCCCGGCGTCGAAGCCGGTTCCCACCTTTCCGCGATATTGGAGTTCGCCGTCCACCCACTCCCCGAGCGCCAGCGCTGCCAGCCCCTCGGCCGCTTGGGATGTCGTGTAGCCGGCGATGACGAAGTCGCCGCGCTGCAGCGCCTTGGTCTTCGTCCAGCTGTGCGTCCGTCCGGAAACATATTGGGCGGCCAGACGCTTGGAGACTATGCCCTCCAGCCCCATCTCAGTGACCCTGTCATAGAGTGCCTTGCCGTCGCCGATGACGTGGTCGCTGAATTGCAGGGCGCTGCGCGCATCGACGTGGCCGGCGAGCAGCCTTTCCAGAAGCGTCTTGCGCTGGTCGAGCTGGACTTTCGTCAGGTCCCAGCCGTTGAGATAGAGGAGATCGAAGGCATAGAACACCAGCTGCCTGTCATGGCCGCTCGCGAGCGCGTCCTGAAGAGCGGCGAAGCGGCTGATGCCGCGGTCGTCGAGGACCACGATCTCGCCGTCGATGATGGCTTCGCTGCATGGCAGGCGGCGGAAGGCCATCGGCAGCTTGCCGTAGCGCTTGGTCCAGTCCAGCCCGCTGCGGGTGATCAGCCTGGTCGCGCCGTCGGCGACATGCGCCATGGTCCGGTAGCCGTCCAGCTTGATCTCGTGCAGCCAGTCCGTGCTGGAGACCGGACTTTCGATTGCGGTCGCGAGCTGCGGCTCGATGCGGACGGGCATGGCCGAGCGGACCGCGCCGGCGAGCTTTTCGGGTTTCAGGTCCTCTGGCTTCGTCGGCGGTTTGCGGGATGGGGCAAGCTCCTCGATCAGCCGGCCCGACTTCACGCTTTCCGGCCTTGAGGCGAGGACATCGAGTTCGGCATCGGCAGCCGGGTCGTGCTCCTTGAACAGCAGCCAGTTGCGCTTCTCCTCGTCGGCCCGCGGCTTGAGCCGGGCGAGCATCCAGCCGCCCCTCAGCTTCTCGCCCCACAGCCGGAACTTGAAGGCGCCCTTTTCCAGTGCCGGATGGGCCTCCTCCATGGGGGCCCAGGTGCCAGTGTCCCAGACGATCATCGGCCCGCCGCCATACTCGCCCTCGGGGATCAGGCCTTCGAAGTCGATGTATTCGAGCGGATGATCCTCGGTCTCGACTGCGAGTCGCCGGTCGGCAGGGTTGAGCGAGGGGCCGCGCGGCACCGCCCAGCTTTTGAGCACGCCGTCGAGTTCGAGGCGCAGATCATAGTGATCGGCCGTGGCGTGATGCTTGTGCACGACGAAACGGTTGCCTTGCGTCGCTTCCGCGCGGCCGCGGGGTTCGCTCGTCTTCGAGAAATCCCGTTTCTGCCGGTAGCTGCGGAGTTTTTCAGCCGCCATGGCCCGAACTAACGCGGACCCGTGGTGTCGTCCGCAACCCTCTCGAGCTCCAGGTCTTTCGGCGTTGCACCCGCCATGAGACGCTCGAGCAGGTCGTCGCCGACATCATAATACTGGCCGGAGACCAGCACCCGCGAAATGGGCTGGCCGTCGCCGCGGAACCGTCTGGAACTGATGAACACCTTCTGGCGGTCGAGCGCCGCAGCGACCGCCTTGCGTTTCCTGATTTGGTCGGCGACCCGTGTACGCATAGTCCAGCGGTCCTCAACAACGCTGGGAAACTATCGTTCAATCCATGCCCGGGATCAATGCGCAATACTGCCGGATTTCGGCCGGCGGCTTTCATGCCGGTTCGGGGGACCTTACCGTCCCGTGGCGTAGAGTTTTCTGGTTGTCGCTTCGTCCCGTGACGTGCCGCGGCCCGCCGGAATCCTCGGCCTCGCCGCGGATTCCTTGGCGCGGGCCCAGCAGTAGTACAAAAGGAACGAGCCGATGGCGTAGGGCTGCAGGATGTCGACCTCGAAGAAGGACCGGATCACAAGCAGCGCGAGCAGCCCCGTCTGCAGCAGCGCTTCCGTCCGGTCGCGCTCGCCGAGCAGCCGCTGGATGCAGAGGCGCAGGATCGCGAGCAGCGGCAGGACGATTGCCGCCGCCCCGACATAGCCGAGTTCGACCAGCGCTTCGACATAGGTGTTGTGGAAGTGGAAGCCGGTGCGCGAAGCGATGTAAAATTCGCTCCACAGCCGCTCGGCTTCCGAAAAACCCTGCACCCAGTAGGCTTGGTAGCCCACGCCGAGATAGGGGGCGAAGGCCGCTGCCTTCAGGCCCTCCTGCCAAAGATACGTCCGGCCCGTCAGGGTCGAATCCTTGCCGAAGGCGCCAAGCACCATGTCGACGGCACCGGCATTCAGCGCGACCATTGCTGCTGCCAGCCCTATCGCCGTCCCGGCGGCGAAGAAGACCTTGCGGTGGGTAGGCGAAAAGGCGTCCAGCCCGGCCAGCGCGACGATCATGGCTACGACCGCCGGCGTGGCGAGCATCGACGTTGCCGACTGCGACATGACCAGGAGCACGGCCGAGAGCACGACAACACCGAGTGCGCCGAGACGGGCCGCGCGGCCGCGTGTCAGGAAGATCGCGAAGTAACAGCCGAAGACGATGCCCAGCGACGCGTAGAAGCCGAGCTGGTTCTTGGAGCCGAAGGCGCCGACGAAGCTGTAGGTGCCGTCCAGGGCATCGTAGACCGACCCGCCGAACAGGATCGAATAGACGAGGACGATCGCGATACCCGCCAGCGCGCCGATGGCGAGCGTGCGTGCGTCGATGACGCGAGCGGCGATCACCGCACAGACGACATGCGTCAGGTATTGCACCGCGGCGCGAGCGGTCACGTCCGGCGCGTCCGACCAGAAGTAGGACAGGCAGGCGATGAGCGAAAATGCCAGCAACTGCGGGGAGCGGACCAGTCTGTCGAGCGTGAAGCGGTAGTCGACCAGGATCAGCGGCAGCCACACTGCGTAATAGGCCAGAATCGAAACCTGGCCGAGGCGGAAGGAGTAGGCGAAGACGAACAGCGACACGGCGACCGCAAGGGCCCCATAGAGCGTGTTGTCGCCGGGCCGGATCAGGAATGATTTTCTGATGCGCATCTGGGGCGCCGATCGCGCTGGCCTAGCGCACCGGTACGTCGACGCGCTGCACCTTCACCACGTCGCCCGGCAGGACGGGGGTGTCCTCCGCCGCGGTGACCTCCTTTGCCTTGCCGCCCTCGTTGCGGACAAGCACATAGGATATGGACTGCTCGCCGCCTGCGGCCGTCACGGCGGCAGGCGCGAGGCCAACCGCTTCGGAAATCAGGCCTTTCTGCATGCGCGCCTTGAGCGTCACGGCGTTGAGTTCCGCCACCACTTTCTGCCGCTCGACCGCCAACTCCGACTCGGTATCGTTGCGGAGATCGATCGCGTCCTGCTCCGCCTTGCTGATATCCTGCTTGGCGCGCAGCGCTGCCGTTTCCAGGTCGAGGATCTTGCCCTCCATCTCGGCAATGGAACGCTCGGTGGAAAGCACGCGCGTGTTCACGACAAGGCCCTTCTGGGCGAGCGACCCGATACCACTGAGTTCCTTCTTGGCCAATTCGACCTGGCGCTTCTGGGTCTCCGACTTCTGCCCGAGGGATTCGATCTCGCTCTGCAGCAGCTTCTTGAGGTTGTCGAGCGCCGCGAGCCTGAGCGAAACCTTCTTCTGCCGGGCGGTCATGATCGCCGTTTCGTCGGCGATCATCGCCGGCACCAGAGGGTTGGACGCGATGTCCTCGGGCGCGAAGACCTCGGCCTTGCCGGCGAGCTCGGCTTCGATCCGCGCCTTTGTCACCAGCAGCCGCAGCTGCTCGTCGGTCAGCACGTCGTAGCTGCCCCTGGCGGCGATGACGTCGCGCTCGATGCGGGCGCCGGCGTCGGCGGCGCGGCGCAGGCCGCCGGCAATGCTGATCGCCTTGAGTACGGTAAGGTCCGGCGCGTAGGCGTACTGGCCGGGCGTCTGGATGTCACCGGAGATGTAGAACGGGCGGAACTGTGCCACCTCGACCGATGCCTCGGGCCGGTCGGGAAGGCCGAATTTTTCCTGCAGCGTCTTGCCGATGGTCTCGGCGATGTCGGCTGTCGTCTTGCCGGCGGCCGCCGTTTCGCCGACGAACGGCAGCGAAAGGTTGCCTGTCGGCCCGACCGTGTAGTCGCCGCTGACCGAGGACCAGTCACGGAACGCACCCTCTACCGTCTGCCATTCGACGACGCGGATCGTAAGCTTGTCCTGACTGCCAAGCAGGTATTCCGCGGCGAGAGCAGGGGAGGCAAGCAGCGCTGCAGCGAGGACGCCGCCGAGCCAAGCCGGGACTTTCGCCGCGAAGCGGCGGCGGGTGATGTGGTGCGAAATCAAGTCGTTCGTCCGTTCCTTTGCCCGGTCGCCTGGACCGTGGCGGGGTGGGGAATGCCGTGCCAGCCCCCAACCCAGGGCACGACTTCTAGCGCCGCGGCTCAGTAGCTGCCGCGGGACAGGCAGACGGCCGGAACCGTCTTCAGGATGATGCGGATGTCCTGGACCAGGGACCAGTTCTCCACATAGTGGCGGTCGAACGCCACGCGGCTGTCGTATGACACGTCATTGCGGCCGCTGACCTGCCACAGGCCGGTGAGGCCGGGCCGAGACTTCAGGTAGAAGACGGCGGCCTTGCCGTAATATTCGAGTTCGTCGCGCACCACGGGCCTCGGCCCGACGATGCTCATGTCGCCGAGCAGGATATTGATGATCTGCGGCAGCTCGTCGAGGCTCAGCTTGCGCAGCACCGTTCCGACCCGCGTGACGCGCGGGTCGTCCTTGAGCTTGCGGGTCGCTTCCCATTCGCTCCTGGCGTCGGGGTTGTCGCGGAAGTGCGCGGCGAGCACCGCATCGCCGTCAGGCACCATGGTCCGGAACTTCAGGCAGTGGAAGACGCTTCCGCCGCGCCCGACGCGCCGGTGGCCGTAAAGGACCGCCCCGCCGTCCGAGACCTTCACCAGCAGTGCTATCAGCAGGAACAGCGGGCCGAGGATGATGATCGCAGCCGCGGCGCAGGCGATGTCGAATGCGCGTTTGATGGCACCACCCAGGGGAGGTGCTGTCTCCGCGTCCATATATTGGAGGTCCAAGCTGGTCGACTTGGCTGTATCCCTCATGCTGCAACTCCAGTTGGCCGATGAATTGCCGCGGGCGACGATACCAACGTTATGTTGCGTCGCAACACACGATTTCTTGGCGTTTGAAACAATAGCGCCGATCAACAACGGCATGTTGACCATGGCGTGCACAAATAATGCGCAATGTGACAGTTTTGTGGCCAATAACAAAACATTTAAGAAACGTCTTATATGGCGACAGGCACGATGGCTTTTTAAGAATATATACGAGATATTTGGCACGACGGTCTGGATTGATCACAGAAGAACAAAAAATGTTACGAGATGCGGTCGAGAGGTGAAGGTTTTTCTCGCCGAGGCCGGCTTCGGAGGATGAGTCGTCTCAGAAGACGGGACGGCAATAGTGCGCCGCAACATTGTTCGGTCTCATGCCGAAAGGGTGTTTGGCTTGCTGGCAGATGGAGCGGCCAATATAGTAGGGGGGCGTTCTTGCGATCGAGTGGCGGCCAGATCGTTGACGCGTAAATATATGCGACGCACACAGGCTGGCGGAAGCTTGCCGGGGCTAGGGGAGTTGCAAGTAACATGGTGATGGATTCAGGGCCGATGCCTCCGACCGTGCAGGCAGCGGCATGACATTGCCAAAGTTCGTGCTGGGCATGGCGATCGTGATCGTCATCGTGTCGATTTGGTCCTATCTGGATGCTGCCAGCTGGGGCACGATTTTGTTGCGCGGCGTCATCTGCGCCGTGATTCTTCAGGTCGGATACTTCCTGGCCGTCCTCGCAATGGTCCTGCGTAGCGAGCCCAAGTCTGCCCAGATCCAGGATGCGGGCAAGCCTGCCGCAGGCACTGCCGCCGTGGTGCCGGGAGACGACCTCACGCCCAAGGGCAGCTCGCACTGACGGGTTCGTCACCTGGCTAGCAATCTACCGTTGGTAGCTGAGGCGGGCATCGGCGCTCGAAGATGACTTCGCGATACCCCCGATAACTGGTGGCATCGATAAACTATATCTGTGTTTGAAAGGCGCGACGAGGGCGGAGGCCGAGTGCTTTCCGAACTCGAAGATGAACCGCCGTAACAAAAGTTGGGGTTCCCTTGTTCGCACCTGCAATATAGCTCTTGCGGCGGCGGGAAATGACGGAAAGGTAGCCGGCGTGAACGGAACCAGCGTCTGCGTCATCATTGCTGCACGCAATGCGGCGGACACGATCGCTACAGCGATCGCCTCGGCTCTGCGGGAGCCAGAGGTGGCCGAGGTGGTGGTGATCGACGACGCTTCTTCGGACGCGACGGAGGCCGTCGCGCGCGGTGCCGACGACGGTAGCGGCCGGCTGACGGTGCTTCGCCTGGACGTCAATCGTGGACCGTCCTTTGCCCGCAACGTGGCGATACGCAGTGCGCGGGCGCCGCTCATCAGCATCCTCGACGCCGACGATTTCTTCCTGCCGGGGCGGTTCGGAAACCTCGTCGGCAGCGCGGACTGGGATCTTGCTGCCGACAACATCGTCTTCATCCAGGGCGGTTCCGCACGCGAGGTCCTTTCGGGGGACGTGCAGCATTTCGCCGCCGAGCCCAGCTTCCTCGATTTCGCGCAGTTCATCGCAGGCAACATCTCGCGTCGCGGCGCGCAGCGCGGCGAGCTCGGTTTCCTGAAGCCGGTGATGCGACGCGCTTTCCTTGAACGGCATGGCCTTGGCTATGACGAGGCACTGCGCCTGGGCGAGGACTACGCCCTATATGCCCGGGCGATGCTCTCCGGCGCCCGTTTCAAACTGATCCGCTCATGCGGCTACGGCGCGGTGGTGCGGCGCGATTCGCTCAGCGGCCGGCACCGTACCGAAGACCTGCGGCGGTTGGCGGACGCGGACCTGTCGCTACTGGCAGTGCCCGGCATCGCCGCCGAAGCCAAGGCATGGCTGCACCGCCATGAACGCCATGTCCGGGACAAGTACCGCCTGCGGCATTTTCTCGACCTGAAGACTGCAAAAGGTGCGGGCGCCGCGCTCGCCTTCGGCTTGGCCTCGCCCGCGAATTTTCTCGGTGTCGCGCGCGGCGTGGCGATGGACAAGTTCGAGCCGCTGCGCCGATACTTGGCGCCTTCCCGGTCGGAAGGCGCGCTTCGCAAACGCTACCTCCTGCCTGGCAAGGTGCTTGCCGGCAACAATGCCGGAGCTTCATGATGCCCCCGGAATCGGCACGGAGTACCTAGCATGGCCGCGATCTTCGGCTTCAAGACCCGCAGCCCGGACCGCGATCGGGAAACCGACGAGGCGCGCTTCGTGCAGCTGTCGCAGCTACTGGTGCGACTGGCCGCCGAGATCGGCTCGGAAGGCGCCGGGATCAGAAACCGCTATGAAAGCGTTTCGGCCAACGCCGCATTTCTGGCGGAAGCGGTCGACAACGATGCGGCATCTCCGCAGCGTATCGCGGAGATGGACCAGATGACCAAGTCGATAAAGGGATGCCGCCGCCGCATCGATGCCCTTGAGGCCCAGGCGGCGTTCATCGACCGGCTTCGTCATTTGGTGGACACGTTTGTCGTCGATGGTCGCAAGACCGACGAGGAGTCGACGACCAAACCGGCCGGCGGAAAGGCATAGCGCCGGCCATAGGCGACATAGTCATCAAGGGAGGATGGAGGCGATTTTTGCTGGCCGAGGGATCAGCCCTTCGGCCTGTAGTTCGAATGCGATTCTCGGGCGGGAGGCGCAAGCAGGACAAGGATGAACTGGCAATGGAAGCACGTGTCAAACCCCTCCCGATCGGCCGTTTTGGCGCAGTTGCCGCTTGTGCGACACTCGCCGGCATGCTGGCGGCAACGTCGGGCGCGCAGGCTCAGGATGCCACCGGCAAGTCCTTCGTCGACAATTTCGATAGTCTCAGCGGCTCGCGCTGGTTCGTTTCCGACGGCTGGAACAACGGCAAGCACCAGAACTGCACCTGGTCGAAGAGCCAGATCAAGGTTTCCGGAGGGACGCTGAATCTGAGCTTCGAGAAGAAGCCCTACAAGGAACGCCAATATTCCTGCGGAGAGGTCCAGACCAGGGAGCGCTTCAGCTACGGCGTCTACGAAGCGCGGGTGAAAACGGATACCGGGTCCGGGCTCAACGCGGCGTTCTTCACCTATATCGGCCCGGTCGACAAGCAGCCGCACGACGAGATCGACTTCGAGGTCCTGACCAAGGATCCCTCCAAGGTCCAGGTCAATACCTATGTCGGCGGCAAACCCTACAACGAGAAGCTGGTCGACGTGCCGGGCGGCGCCGACAAGGGCTTCCATGACTATGCCTTCGTCTGGGAGAAGGAGCGGCTGCGCTGGTATGTCGACGGCCAACTGGTGCATGAGGCGACAGGGGCGACGCCGCTGCCGAGCAATGCGCAGAAGATCTTCTTCAGCCTGTGGGGCAGCGACACCCTCGGCGAATGGATGGGACCGTTCACCGATCCGGGCAGGGTGGTGACCATGTCGGTGGACCGCCTGGCCTTCACGGCGCTGGGCGAACCGTGCCAATTTGAGGAATCGGTGGCCTGCAAGCTGCAGTGATCCACCTGCGAAGCGAAGGGGCCGGCTGCCATTGGGCCGGCCAGCATCAACGGGATTGAGTTCATGAAATTGACGGTCTTTGGAATTGGCTATGTCGGCCTCGTGCAGGCGGCCGTGCTCGCCGAAGTCGGCCATGACGTGGTTTGCGTCGATATCGATGCGGCCAAGGTCGAGCGGCTGAACCAGGGCTTCATCCCGATCTTCGAGCCGGGGCTCGAGGCCCTCGTGCGGGAAAACCATGCAGAAGGCCGCATCGTCTTCACCACCGACGCTGCGGCAGCGGTGAACCACGGCGAAATCCAGATGATCGCCGTCGGCACGCCACAGGGCGAGGACGGGGCCGCCGACCTCAAATACGTGCTCTCGGTCGCCGAGGCGATCGGCCGCGAGATGCAGGGGCCGAAGATCGTCGTCGGCAAGTCAACCGTGCCGGTCGGCACCGCCGACCGCGTCAGGGCAAAGATCGCCCAGGCGCTGACGGTGCGCGGACGCGAAGACCTCACCTTCGACGTCGTCTCCAATCCCGAATTCCTCAAGGAAGGATCGGCAGTCGCCGATTGCATGAAGCCAGACCGCATCATCGTCGGCACCGGCAGCGAAGAGTCGGAAATGCTGATGCGCGAGCTCTACGCACCGTTCAACCGCAACCACGAGAAGATGATCGTGATGGACGTGCGATCGGCCGAGTTCACCAAGTATGCGGCCAACTGCATGCTGGCCACCAAGATCAGCTTCATGAACGAAATGGCGAACCTTGCCGAACTGCTGGGGGCCGACGTCGAGGAGGTCCGCAAGGGCATCGGCTCCGATCCCCGCATCGGCTACCACTTCATCTACCCGGGCCTGGGCTACGGCGGCTCGTGCTTCCCCAAGGACGTTCGCGCGCTGATCCGCACGGCCGAGGACGTCGGCTTCGACGCCACGCTGCTGAAATCGGTTGAAGACCGCAACAACGCCCAGAAATCGGTGCTGTTCGACAAGGTCTTGAGCTTCTTCAAGGGCGACCTCGCCGGCAAGACCTTTGCGCTTTGGGGACTGGCCTTCAAGCCGAATACGGACGACATGCGCGAGGCGCCTTCGCGTACGTTGATGGAGGCCCTGTGGAAGGCTGGCGCCAAGGTGCAGGCCTACGATCCGGAGGCGATGCAGGAGTGCCAGTCGATCTACGGCCAGCGCGACGACCTGCTCCTGTGCGGCACCAAGGAGGCGGCCCTGCGCGGTGCCGACGGCCTTCTGATCGCCACGGAATGGAAGAACTTCCGCGCGCCTGCCTTCGACGTCGTCCGCAACTCGCTCACCACGCCGGTCATCTTCGATGGCCGCAACCTGTTCGATCCGAGGATCGTGGCCCGCCACGGCCTGCAATATTTCAGCATTGGCCGGCAGGCCGCGTAAGGAAACCAACCGGAGCTAGCGCATGAAGGTTCTGTTTGCCGGCGGCAACGGCTACACCCCCGAATTCAGCGGCGGGGTGCAATCGAGCACCCATCACCTGGTCGAGCAACTGCGTGCCCATGGCCACGAAGCCTCCGTGCTTGCCGCATTGTTCGGCGATGGCATGTTCGGCCTCAAGGCGCGGGCAAAGATGAAGCTGCTCGGGCAACGCGCGGTGATCGACTGCTTCCCCGGCTACCCTGTCGTGCGTGCCTGGTTCCCGTGGGAGGCCGCGGATTTTGCCGTGGACAAGCTCGGGCCCGACGTCGCGGTGGTCCAGTGCCACAAGTCGGTGCCGATCGGCAAAGCGCTCGAGGCGCAAGGCGTGCCCTTGGTCGTCTATCTGAGGAACGTCGAATTCCACGAACTCGCCGGCGATCTCAGGGAATTGCGTTCGGCGCACTACATCGCCAATTCGGAGTTCACGGCCCGCACCTACAAGGACAAGTTCGGCATCGAATCGACGGTCATCCCGCCGACCATCAATCCGGCGCTCTATGCCACCCCGACGAGCGGCCAGTACATCACCCTGATCAACCCTTACAATGAGAAAGGGTTCGAACTTGCCGTCAGTATCGCGGAGCGTTGCCGCGACATTCCCTTCCTGTTCGTCGAGAGCTGGAAGCTGTCCGACGATCACCGCGCGCGCATCGAGGAAACGATCGCACAGCTTGGCAATGTCAGGCTCGAAAGCCGAACCAACGACATGAAGACGGTCTATGGCCGCACGAAGGTCTTGCTTGCGCCGAGCAAGTGGGAGGAGGCCTGGGGCCGCGTGGCGTCGGAGGCGCATTGCAGCGGCATCCCGGTCGTCGGTTCGCGGCGCGGCGGACTGCCCGAGGCCATCGGCAGCGGCGGCATCGTGCTCGATTACGATGCGCCGCTCGACCTCTGGGTCGCGGCGGTGCGGCTGCTGTGGGACGACCAGGTCGAATACGAGCGGCTGTCCGAAGCGGCGCGCGAGTTCTCCCGACGCCCTCAGCTCGAGCCCGACGCACAATTCGCCACCTTCATGGGCGTGCTCGAGAAGGCCGCCGCGCAGCGCCTCGACCGGGCCGCGGCCTAGGCGCTCCCGTTTTGCCGACGGATTTCCAAGGGCGCGGAGAGATGAAGGTCTGTTTCGTAGTCGACAAGTTCCCCTCCCTTTCCGAGACTTTCGTCCTCGACCAGATATCGGGATGCCTCGAACGGGGCATGGAGGTCGGGGTCGTCTGCAACCAGACGACCTTCGGTCGGGAACCAAACGTCGACGAGGCTCGCTGGCGCAACCTGCCCGCCGGCGTGGCGAGGTGGTGGGGCCCGCTTGCGCCGCTGCGTCCCCATTTGCGCAACTGGTCCGGCCGGCTGTGGGACAAGGCGTCGACCGCGCTCGACGTCGCTCTCGCCGGCAAGCTCAAGAAGTATGACGTCATCGTCGCTCATTTCGGCAACAACGGCCTCAGGGTCGCGAGGGCCATGAAGCGGCGGCGCATCTCGGCGCCGCTGGTGACGGTGTTCCATGGCCATGACGTGGGCGCGCCCATGCATGAAGGCACGCTGTCGCGCTACCGCACGGTGTTCGAGCAGGGGACGTTGCAGATGCCGGTCAACGGCTTCTTCCGCGACGCGCTGATCGGCGCCGGCGCCGTCCCGGCGACAGCCATCGTGCACCACATGGGGGTGAAGACCGAGGAGATCGCGTTCCGGCCGACCGAGCGAGGCGACGCGCTGGCACTGATTTCGGTCTGCCGCCTGACCGAGAAGAAGGGTATCGAATATGCGCTTCGCGCGCTGTCGCATGTCTGGTCGCAGCGCCCGGACTTGGAGTGGACCTACACCGTCATCGGCGGGGGCGAACTCCTCAGCGACATGAAGGAACTCGCAGCCAGGCTGGGGATCGCGTCGCGGGTCGACTTCCTCGGACCCCTCCCGCATGCGGAGGTCCAGCGACGGCTCGGCGAGGCGCATGTCTTCCTGCTTCCCAGCGTCAAGGCAGGCGACGGTGACCTCGAAGGCATTCCGGTGGCGCTGATGGAGGCCATGGCCGCAGGGCTGACCGTCGTCAGCACCTTCCATTCGGGTATTCCCGAACTGATCGAGGATGGCGTCAGCGGCCTGCTGACCCCCGAGCGCGACGTAGCGGCGCTCGCCGAGAAGCTGATCTGGGCCGCCGACAATCCGGAGGCCTGCGAAGGGCTCGCCGTGGCGGCGAGGCGGACGGTGGAAGACGGCTTCAATTCCACGCGACTCAACGACGCGTTCGCCGACACGCTGGTTCGGCTGGTCGAAACGCGGGCAGCTGCATGACCCCCGAGCCCCAACCGCTTGGGCGTATTGCGTTGCGCGGCGGCGTGTTCACTGCCGGCGCGCAGGCCGCCAAGATGGTCATCCAGCTGCTGTCGGTGGTCATCCTGGCGCGGCTGCTCGCGCCGGAGGATTTCGGCCTCGTCGCTTCGGTCGGCCCCATCGTCGCCTTCGTCGGATTGTTCCAGAATCTCGGGCTGCAGCAGGCGGTCATCCAGCGGCCGCAGATCGACCAGGTGCAGCTCAACCGGGTGTTCTGGATCAGTGCCGTAGCCGGGCTCGTCTGCACAGCTGCCGTGGCAGCCCTCGCGCCCGCGGTTTCCGCCTTCTATGGCGACGCGAGGATGACCGGGATCACGCTGGCTGCGGCCCTGCCGCTGCTGTTCGGCAGCCTCGCCGCCCTCCCGCTTGCGCTGATGAACCGCCAACTGCAGTTCGGTCAGTTGGCCGTCAACGACGTGGTGACCGCTGTCATGAGCTTGATCGCGGCCGTGGCGGCAGCTTTTGCCGGGCTCGGTTACTGGTCGCTGGTCATCGGGCCGGCAGTCGGGACCTTGGTTACCCTGCTCGGCGCCTGGTGGGCGACGCGGTGGCAGCCTGGCAGGCCCGACGTGAAGGTCGATCGCGAGATCCTGTCCTTCGGGGCGAACCTTACAGGGTTCAACCTGGTCAACTTCTTCTCGCGCAACCTCGACAACATCCTGATCGGCAAGTTCTCGGGGCCGATCGAACTCGGCTACTACGATCGCGCCTACAAGCTGCTGCTGTTTCCGTTGCAGAACATCAACCAGCCGCTGTCAAGGCTGATGGTGCCGCTGCTCAGTCGCATCCAGGACGACAAGCCGCGCTTCCGCGACCTCTACCTCAGGACCAACTGGCTGCTTGCCGCAATCACCGTTCCCGGCATCGCCGCGCTCACCATCGCCGCCGAACCGGTCGTGTCGATCCTCTTCGGCGAACGCTGGCTGCCGGTAGCTCCGATCTTCGCCTGGCTTGGCATCGCCGGCCTCATGCAGCCCGTGTCCAGCACGACAGGCTGGATCTTCATCTGCCAAGGCAAGACCAGGACGATGTTCCGGTGGGGCATCTATTCGGCGCTGACGACGGTGCTGGCCTTCGTCGTCGGCCTGAAATGGGGCGCGGTCGGCGTTGCAGCCGCCTATGCGATCAGCGGCTATGTGCTGCGGCTGCCGGTCCTTGCCGTGTTGATGCAGCGGGTCGGGCCGGTGTCGTCGGTCGACTTCCTGATGGTCCAGGCGCTGCTCATCGTGGCCGCGGCCGTGGCCTGGGTCGGCTACGGCTACCTGCCGCAAACGCTGGTCGCCCAGTCCAACATCGTGGCTGCGGCTTCCGCGGCGATCCTAAGCTATGCGGTGGCGTTGATCTTCGTGCTCACCGTGCCGCAGTCGCGCCGCGCTCTTGCCGAGGCCTGGAAGACTGTCATCCGCAACATCCGCTGACGGCTCAGCAAGCAGGGGCCGGAGAAGATCCGCCGCCGACATTGCCGACGCGTGCTCCTCGAGCACTGCCGAGAGCGTGTCCCGCCGATAGGCGTCGAGCCCCCCGACAAAGGCTGCGAGCTTGCCGCAGGCCTCTTCGGGCGTGATTGTGTCGATGTCGAGCAGTAGGTCGGCCACGCCGACCCGCTTCGCCAGTTCCCTGGTCTTGAATTCGTAGGCGATCGGCAGCACCGGCACGCCGACGCACAGCGACATGATCATCATGTGCATGCGGGTCGCCACCACGAAGTCGAAGCCCTTCACCAGTTCCATCAGCTGTTCGGGCGTATGGAAGGTGGCATCGACGGTCACATGCTCGGCGATTTCGGGAGCAAGCCCCGAGACGATGGCGCGTGCGGTCTTGGAATCGTCATGGGCGTATTCCGGCACGCCCTGGCAGGTCGACACGAAGGTCACCTGCTTGCCGTGATCGCGTACCAGCCTCGTGGCGACTTCACGGACGGAATCCATGTAGCGTCCCATGCCGCCGGCGCCGTCGCTGACGTAGTTCCAATGGCGAACCGATATGCCGACGCGGCCGGTCGGCGCGGGCGCTTCCCCAGACGAGAGGATACCCTCGATCCGTTTCCTGTCGGCCAGTGCGAACACCGAGTCGGCCACGACATGGCATTTGCCGGGATCGTCGACCAGGCCGCGCAGATGTTGACGCGAACGCTCGTCGCGCAGCAGCATGAGCGGGCTGCGGTCGAACACGGGCTTCAGTTCGCGGCGGTTGTAGTCCTTGTCGAACGGCCCGAGCGACTGGGTGAAGAATATCGGGTCCTTGCCGAACAGACCATCGATCCGGAACTGGTTGAGACGCCGTTCCAGATTGTAGTTCTCGACCAGGTAGGTGCCGCCGGTGGTGATGACCAGATCGGCCTCGCGATACATGTCGAGACTGCGGCGGTCATCGGCGCCGAACATGGTCTCGTCGAGCGCCCGGCTCTTGCCGTAGTGCCGCAATGCGCTCATCGCCAGCCTGTTGTAGATCGGCTTGGCGAGGTTCTTCAGCCGGTTGTCGTCGTAGGGGTATTTGAAGATCGATTCAGAGAGGAGCTTGCGGATTTCGATGTCGGGATAGTCCCGCTTCGGATAGAGCCGCGAGGCGGCCTCGGGCTGACTGTCGAAAACCTGGAACCAAAGCTCGCCCTCATAGGCCGACTTCAGAATATGCCTGACGGCGAGCAGGATCGCAGCGTCTCCGGTGTTCAGGCAGACCGTGTTCTCGACGATGACGTTCTTCATGCAGGCTCGGCTCCTCGTTTCCATCCGGACGCTCGGACAAGGCCAGACTAAACGGGCTATTTTGCGGCGCAACAAGAGTTGAGTGGCTGCCGGTCAATAATTGTTGCGGCGCAGCAAATCGTCCTCTAGCTTTCCCTGCGGGTGGGCCAAACTGCGAGCGTGGATTCATGCTGCATGTTCTGTACCTCGTGCACGACGTATCCGATCCAGCTGTTCGCCGTCGGGTCATCATGCTCAAGGCCGGCGGCGCACGTCTTACATTGGCCGGCTTTCGCCGGACCGCGGAACCGGTCGAAGACGTCGAGGGCCTGAAGCCCGTCGACCTCGGCCCGACCCGTGATGGCCGCTTCGCGCAGCGGCTCGGCGCGGTGGCCAAGGCCGCCGCGAGCATTTCCGCGTCGCTGAAAGGCGTGCCGGCGCCCGACGTCGTCATGGCGCGCAATCTGGAGATGCTGGCGCTGGCGCAGCGCGCGCGAAGCGCATTCGGTTCGGCCGCTCCCGTCGTCTACGAATGCCTGGACATACATCGGCTGGTGCTGCGGGATGACCTGGTCGGCATCGGACTTCGCGGTGTCGAGCGCATGCTCGGCCGCAACGTGAAGCTGCTGCTGACCAGCTCGCCGGCCTTCGTAAGGCAATACTTTCAGAGGTTCAGCCAGATCGACGCCCCCATCGAACTCGTGGAGAACAAGCAGTTGGACCTTGCCACCGATGCGGCCCAGCCGGTCTCCGGCCCGCCTGTGGAAGGCCCGCCCTGGCGCATCGGCTGGTTCGGTGCGCTGCGCTGCCGCCGCTCGCTCGGTCTGCTGGCGAGCTTCACCCGAGCCAGCGACGGGCGCTTCGAAGCGGTCATGCGTGGTCGGCCCTCGCTGACAGAGTTCCCGGATTTCCATGGTTTCGTCGCATCCGAGCCCCATTTGAAGTTTATGGGGGCCTATCGAAACCCTGAGGACATGGCCGGCATATACGGGCAAGTGCACTTCTCCTGGGCGATCGACTTCTTCGAGGAAGACCAGAACTCGAAGTGGCTCCTGCCCAACCGGCTGTATGAAGGCTGCCGCTTCGGCGCGGTGCCGATAGCCATGGCGGAAACCGAAACTGCGAACTTTCTGGACCGGCAGGGCGTCGGAGTGATCCTCCGCGAACCCACACAAGAAGCCCTGACGGAAGCGCTCTCCGGCATGACGGCGGAGCGCTACGAAGTCCTGCGTAGCAGCGTGCTTGCCCGAGATCCGAAGACCTGGAGCTGTGACCGCTCCGACTGCCGCGCGCTGGTTGCGATGCTTGAACGCGTCGCTTCCGATTCACGGGCCGGCGCGACCGGCGCCATCGCCGCCTGAAACGAAACAATCTCCATAGCGACGCATGCCTGAAAACCCTTCCTGCATCATTGTCATTCCCTGCCTCGACGAGGAGCGCCATATCGGCGCCTTGCTCGACCAGCTCCGTCAGGCCGCCGATCGCCTCGGCGCGCGCATCGTCGTCGCCGACGGCGGCAGCCGCGATGCGACCCGCGCCATCGTCGGCAGGGCTGCCCTGGAAGATGCCAACGTAGTGATGATCGACAATCCGGGGCGGATCCAGAGCGCCGCACTCAACCTCGCTGTCGAGATATATGGCGACGACGTCGACTATCTGATCCGCATAGACGCGCACGGCGGCTACCCCGACGATTACTGCGATTGCCTCATCGAGGAAGCGCGCGAGACGGGGGCCGATTCCGTGGTCGTCTCAATGCTTACCAGAGGCACCGGTCTGGTGCAGCAGGCCGCCGCCGCCGCGCAGAATTCCAGGCTTGGCACGGGCGGTTCGAAGCACCGGCATCGCTCGTCGGGCGAGTGGGTCGATCACGGCCACCACGCCTTGATGCGCGTGAGCGCTTTCCGGGATCTGGGCGGGTATGACGAGAGCTTCAGCCACAATGAGGACGCCGAGTTCGACCATCGTCTGCGCCGGGCCGGATACAGGATCTGGATGAGCGGCCGGACGCGCATGACCTATTATCCGCGCAACTCGCTCACCGGCCTCTATCGCCAGTATTTCGGCTACGGGCGCGGCCGCGCCAAGAACGTGCTCAAGCACCGGGTCGTCCCCAAGCTCAGGCAGATGGCCCCTCTGATGGTGGCGCCCGCGGCTTCGCTGGCGCTGCTTGCGCCGCTGCATGCGGTCTTTGCCGCTCCCCTTGCCCTGTGGGCGGCGACATGCCTCGGCTATGGCCTCATGCTCGGTCTGCGCACGGGAGCCCCCAAGCGGGCGCTGGCCGGCATTTCGGCCATGGTCATGCATTTCGCCTGGTCTCTGGGATTCTGGCTGCAACTGCTCAACGCCGGAACGAGAGGCAGGGCCGCATGAGCGTGGCCGCCAGCATAGACATCTGTGTCTGCACCTTCCGGCGACAGGCTCTTGCAGACACGCTGCGTTCGCTTGCCGCCATGGAAATGCCGGCGGGCTACCGGATCGGCGTAATCGTTGCCGACAATGACGACGTGCCCAGCGCACGCGCGTTGGTGGACGAGCTCGCCGGTCAGTCGGCACTGCCGATCAGCTACGTCCACTGTCCGGCGCGCAACATCTCGATCGCCCGCAACGCCTGCCTGGAGGCGAGTTCCGCCGACTTGGTCGCCTTCATCGACGACGACGAGAAGGCGACGAGCCAATGGCTCGCACGTCTGGCGGAGACCGCCGAGGCATCCGCCGCCGATGTCGTGCTCGGGCCCGTCCGGGCACGCTACAGTTCGACCGCACCGCGCTGGATGCGGTTGGGCGACTTCCATTCGACCTATCCGGTATTAGTCGCCGGGCGGATCCGCACCGGCTACACCTGCAACGTCCTGCTCAGAATGAAGGCTGCGAGCATCGCCGGCCGGCGCTTCAGCCTGGCGCGTGGCCAGACGGGCGGCGAGGATACCGAATTCTTCGACCAGGTCTTCGAGGCCGGAGGGGCCATCGCCTATGCCGCGGACGCATGGGTGGAGGAGCCGGTGCCCGCAGCGCGGGCGACTTTCGGCTGGTTGATCAAGCGCCGCTTCCGCGTCGGGCAGACGCATGGCAGGCTGCTGGGGTCGAAGACCTCCGGCATTGGCCTGATTCCGGCATTTGCCCTCGCTTCGGCCAAGGCCGGCTATTGTTTCGCCGCCGCCGGCCTCGGCTTCTTTCGGCCGATAGGCCGCAATCGGAGCCTGCTGAGGGGCATCATGCATATTGGCGTGGTGAGCGGGCTGATTGGCCTGCGCGAAATCCGCCTCTACGGCGACGAGGGAGGCCAGCGTGCAGCCTGACGTCAGCTTCGTCATCGCGGCCTACAACGCGGAAGCCACGCTTGCCCGCGCCGTGGACAGCGCGCTGGCCCAGAGGGGCGTTTCGGTCGAGGTGATCGTGGTGGACGATTGCTCCACGGATGGGACGCTGGCGCTGGCGCGGTCCTATTCCGACGGCCGCGTGCGCGTCGTGTCGCTCGAACGCAACGGCGGTCCGGGCGTGGCCAGGAACGCCGGGCTCGACGCGGCCCGCGGGCGCTGGGTGGCGGTGCTCGATTCCGACGATTCCGTGCTGCCGGACAGGCTCGCATCGATGATATCGCGAGCCGAGGCGGAAGATGCCGCCATGGCCGTCGACAATCTCGTGGTGATTCGAGCAGACGGTGCCGCGCCCGAGACCATGTTTGCCTCAGGCCAGCTCGAACAGTTCCCGGAACTCACCTTGACCCGTTACATCGACGGCAATCTGCTGTTCGAAGGCACGTTCAATTTTGGTTACATGAAGCCGATATTCTTGCGAGGATATCTGGACGACAACCACCTCCGCTACGACGAAGACCTGCGCATCGGCGAGGATTTCATCCTGCTGGCCAGCGCCCTCGCCAGGGGCGGCCGATGTGCCGTCGAACCCGCCGTAGGCTATGCCTACCATATCCGCAGCGGCTCGATTTCGCGGGTTCTCGAGCTTTGCCATGTTGAGGCGATGCAGCGCGCCGATGCCGTTTTCGAGCGTGTCAACAGGCTCGATGAAGAGGCGTGCCAGGCGTTCACGCGCCGCACTCGAAGCCTGGGTAGGGCTGCCACATTCCTGTCATTGGTTCAGCACATCAAGTCGCGGTCGCCGCTCAAGGCGATGCGGACGGCTTTGCGCGACCCGTCGGCGATCCGCCATTTGCGGATGCCGATCACGGTACGGCTGCGGCGGGTCGCGGATCAGTTCGCGGGTCGGCCGGGCAAGTGAGGCAATTGCCTGTCCGCACGGCCAGACGAAAGACGAGGAGACTATAGTGATCGATAGGAAAGGCACGATGAAGAAAGTCAGGAAGGCGGTGATACCTGTTGCGGGTCTCGGAACGCGGTTCCTCCCGGCCACCAAGTCGATGCCGAAGGAAATGCTTCCGGTCGTCGACCGGCCGGTGGTGCAATATGCGGTCGACGAGGCGCTCGAGGCGGGCATCGAGCACATCGTCTTCGTGACCGGCCGCAACAAGGCGGTCATCGAAGACTATTTCGACCTTCATCCCGAACTGGTCGGCACGCTCGAACAGGCCGGCAAGGTCGAGCAGATCAAGTCGCTGGAAAGCCTGCTGCCCGTGCCCGGCGCGACCAGCTTCACGCGCCAGCAGGCGCCCCACGGCCTGGGCCATGCGGTCTGGTGCGCCCGCGACATCATCGGCGACGAGCCGTTCGCGCTGCTCTTGCCCGACATGGTGTCGTTCGGAAAGCGCGGCTGCCTTGCCGAGATCATGGAGCTCTACGAGCAGACCAGCGGCAACGTGATCGCGGTCGAGCAATGCGATCCCAACGAGACGAACAAGTACGGCATCGTCGGCAAGGGACCGGATGTCGGCGCCGGTTTCGAGGTGACCGCGATGGTCGAGAAGCCCGCCCCGGCCAAGGCGCCGTCGAACTACTACATCAACGGCCGCTACATCCTGCGGCCGGAGATATTCCAGCTGCTCGGCACGCAGACGCGCGGCGCCGGCGGCGAGATTCAGCTGACCGACGCGATGGTGCGCCTCGCCGCCAGCCAGGCCTTCTTTGCGAGGCCCTTCCAGGGCCGCATGTTCGATTGCGGCTCGAAGGAAGGCTTCATCCAGGCGAACGTGGCCTTTGCGCTGAAGCGCGCCGACATCCGTGACTCGGTGCTCGATGCGATCCGCGACATGGTCGCCGAGCAGGATCACGTCGCCGCCGCCTGAGATCGCCAATCGTCGAGGGCGGCCGCGAACGGCCGCCCTTGATTCCGTTTTGGCAGTGCCGCAGGCACGCCAACGAGAATGCGTGGCTGAAATCGGCTTCGCCCAGAACCCTTCGAGCGATGTTGCGCTCAAGCAAGAACTGGAACGCAGATGAACTACGCCAGCTTCCCCTTCAACGGCCGTGTAGCGCCAGCTTCCCAGGAAGCGGGGGAGGCGAGCGACTTCATCGACCTCGAGCGCCTGCTTGTCATGGCCAAGCGCCAGGCCAGGGTGGTCGGCATCGGCGCACTGGTTGGGCTCGTCCTGGGACTGGTCTATCTGCAGACCACACCGCCGACATTCACAGCCCTGACCCGCGTCCTCATCGACGAGGGCATGAACAAGATCGTCGACGAGGTGTCGGCGACGCCGGTCAACATGCAGACCGACGCGGCCATCCTCAGCCAGATCGAGATCATCAAGTCGGCGCGGCTGGCGGCGGTCGTGGTGGAAAAACAGAAGCTGGACAAGAACCCCGGCTTCATGCAGCCGCCGCAATCGCTGGTGTCGCGGCTGTTCGGATATGCGCGCGGTGTCGTCCAGATGTTCCGCTCGCGTCCGGACATTGCCGCCGGCGGGCCGGAACTGACCGAGGCCCAGCGCAAGGCGGCGGCAGACGCGGCCCTCAAGGAGCAGGCCGCGCAGACCCTGCAGGCCAATGTCATGGCCGAACGCCTGGGCCGCAGCTACGTCATATCCATCGCCTATCGCTCGAATGATCCGCAACTGGCGGCGGCCATTACCAAGGCCTATGCCGACGCTTTCGTTTCGGACCAGCTCGACGCCAGCTTCGACGCCACCGAAAAGGCCGCCGTCTGGCTCCAGGGTCGGATCGAGGAACTGCGCGTGAGCTCGCAGGCGGCGGCTCTCGAGGTGGAGAAATTCCGCGCCGCAAACGGCCTGACCGCGGCGCGCGGCGAGACGATCGCCGAGCAGCAGCTTTCCGACCTGAACGCACAGCTCATACTTGCCCAGGCGGACTCGGCAAAGGCGCGCGCCCGCTACGAGCAATATCGCATCATCGTCGAGAGCGGGCCGAAAGCAGCCGTCAGCAACTCGACCCTGTCGGCGGAGGATCCGGGAAACCCGGTCATCTCGGAGCTGAAGAAGCGCTACGCGGCCGTGTCGAAACGCGAGCAGGAAATCTCCTCCGGCTTCGGCGAAGACCACCCGCAGGCCGTGGCGCTGCGCAAGGAGCAGGCGGACCTCGGCAACCAGATGTTCCGCGAACTGAGCCAGCTGTCGGAGACCTACCGCAACGAGTACGAGGTGGCGCAGTCGCGGGAGACCGCGCTCCGCGACAGCGTGGCGAAGGCCACCGGCCAGAACTCGGACGCCAACCAGGCCCAGGTTCGCCTGCGCGAACTGGAGCAGCAGTCGACCGCCCTCAGCACGCTCTACCAGACCTTCCTGTCCCGCTATGAGGAAGCCTCGCAGCAGCAATCCTTCCCGATCGCCAAGGTGCGCGTGATTTCCGAGGCGACCATGCCGCGCGGGCCCTCGAGCCCGCGGACGTCCCTGGTGCTCGGCTTATCGCTGGTGCTGGGCTTGATGATGGGAGCGGCATTCGGCGCGCTCAACGAGTTCAACGAGCGCTTCTTCCGGACTGCGGACGACGTTCGCCAGCGTCTTGGCGTCAAGTTCCTGGGTTACCTGCCGCTGATCGGTGCGTCCGACGACAAGAAGGGCAAGGCCAAGGACGGCAAATACGTCAAGGATGGGCCTCCCGCCGAACCTCCGACCAAGGTCTCGGCGGCCGCCGAAAGGCGGGCACGCATGCGCATTGCGATCGATTCGCCTGCCTCGATGTTTGCCGAAACGTTGCGCAACACGAAGATCGCCGCCGATGTCGTGCTGCAGGACGCCGGCTGCAAGGTGATAGGCGTCGTCTCGATGCTTCCGGGGGAGGGCAAGTCGACGGTGGCGGCCAACCTGGCAGGGCTGCTCGCGAACAATGGCGCAAGGACGTTGCTGGTCGATGGCGATCTGCGTAACCCAGGTCTCAGCCGCAGCCTCGGCATCGACGCGGACCAGGGGCTGGTGGAGGCGGTGGTCAACGACCAGGGATGGCAATCCGTGGTCAAGGTAGACCGTCAGTCGAAGCTGGCCATCGTTCCGGCCGTCGTGCGTGGCCGCTTCTCGCACACCAGCGAGCTGCTGTCGTCGGCGCGCATGCGCCGCTTCATCGAGGAAGCAAAAGGGACGTTCGAATACATCATCGTCGACCTGCCGCCGCTTGGCCCTGTGGTCGACGCCAAGGCGTTCGCACCGCTCGCCGACGGCTTCGTGCTGGTGGCCGAGTGGGGTGCCACGCCGCGCCCGCTGGTGCGCTCCGCCCTCAATGCCGAGCCCCACATCGCCAACAAGATCCTCGGGCTGGTGCTGAACAAGGTCGACCTCAAGCGCCTGCCGAGCTACGGCGCCTATGGCGGATCCGAGCAGTTCCTCGGCCAGTATTCGACCTACTACATCGACAAGAGCGAGGCCAAGGTTAAGGCCGCCTCCTGAGCCTGTCTGGCGACCAGCACCGGCGCCGTCATTGCTTGGTCTTGAACCGCACGGCTTCTTCCGAACCGCGCGTGGCATCGCCAGCGCTGTAGGAATGCGCTCCCGAGCCGGCAAGCTTGCCGCCGTCGACGATCAGATATTCCTCACGAATCGGACGGCCTTCGAACCAGCACTCCAGGATTTCGCGCGTGCCTGCCGCATAGCGGGCTTGGGCGGAAAGCGACGATCCCGAAATATGCGGCGTCATGCCGTGGTGTGGCATCGAGCGCCACGGGTGGTCCTTGGGGGCGGGTTGCGGGAACCAGACATCGCCGGCATAGCCGGCGAGCTGGCCGCTCTCGAGTGCGCGGGCGACGGCGTCGCGATTGCAGATCTTTCCGCGTGCGGTGTTCACCAGATAGGCACCGCGCTTCATGCGGGAGATCATCTGCTCGTCGAAGAGGTTCTCGGTTTCCGGATGTAGCGGGGCGTTGATTGTCACCACGTCGCAGATGCCGACCATCGAGGCGGCGTCGGGGTGGAAGGTGACGCCGAGTTCATTCTCGACGGCGGTGGGCAGCCGGTGGCGATCGGTGTAGTGCAGCTTCACGTCGAAGGGCTTCAGGCGACGCAGCACGGCGCTGCCGATGCGGCCGGCACCGACGGTACCGATCTGCATGCCCTCGATGTCATAGGAGCGGGCCACGCAGTCGGCGATGTTCCAGCCGCCGCGGACGACCCAGTCGTAGGACGGGATGTAGTTCCGCACCAGCGACAGGATCATCATCATCACGTGCTCGGAAACGCTGATCGAGTTGCAGTAGGTCACCTCGGCCACCGTGATGCCGCGCTCCATCGCCGCTTCGAGGTCGACATGATCCGACCCGATGCCGGCGGTGATCGCAAGCCGCAGCCTGCCGGCCTTGGCGACGCGCTCCTTGGTGAGGTACGCCGGCCAGAAAGGTTGCGAGATCACGATCTCGGCGTCGACGAGTTCCCGCTCGAAGACGCTGTCGGGGCCGTCCTTGTCGGAGGTGACGACGAGGCTGTGTCCCGCATTTTCGAGAAATGTCCTCAGGCCGAGTTCGCCCGACACGCTGCCGAGCAGTTCTCCTGGGGCGAAGTCGATCGTCTTGGGCGTGGGCAGCGTCTGGCCGCCGGGATAGTGATCGAGCTTCGGCAGGCCGTCGCGGGCATAGGATGCCGGGTAGCCGCCGACCGGATCGTCGTAGAGGACGCAAAGAACCTTGGCCATGTGTTTCATCTCCCTTCGCCTGGCAGCGACGAGGAAAATCCTGACTGTCGACGCATCCGGGAGGGGCGGTGTGTTTCGAGAGACCGCAGGGCCTGCGACCCGCTCCCGGCACTTCCTCGGCTGGAAAGCTGTGCGCTCTTCCCAGATAGATGGAAGGGCGGGGCGTCGTTTCAAGATACTGCGGCCGCGCCTTGGCGAAGGCCCGGCAACTAGGAATACAGCAGGCGCCCGCTCTTGGCGCCGACCCGCACCGCCGTCAGCCTGCCGGTCTTGAAGGCAGCGGTGTCGATGTCCAGCCGGCGCCCGTCGAGGCGAGGGCGCTCGACCGGCGTATGGCCGTGGATCACCCAGCGGTCGAGGCGCCGCGATGCTTCGAAAAAGTCACCTCGGATGTAGAGCAGGTCAGTGTCTTCCTGCTCCAGCAACGGCACGCCCGGCCGGATTCCCGCATGCACGAAGACGAAGCGGTCCGAATAGGCGAGGATCGGCAGCGAGCGTATGAATTCGACGTGCTCGCGCGGGAAGTTGGCGCGGATGTAGCCGTCGAGCCTGGTGCTGTTTCCGTAGATCTCGGCGAGATGCTCGGCGTCGATATCGTAGGAAAACAGCGTGCTGCGCGCCCCGGTGGCCAGCCATGCGTCGAGCGACATCCTGCCGTCAAGGTAGTCGAGCGTCTGGGTCTCGTGATTGCCGACCAGGCAGATGCGCTCGAAGCCGTCCGGCGGCGCAGCGAGCAGATGATCCAGGACCTTCGCCGAGTCGGGTCCGCGATCGACATAGTCGCCGAGCATGATGATGAGCTTCCGCCCAGGCAACCGTGCCGCGTCGGCGACGATCTTTTCCTCCAGCGAGCACAGTTCGCGGTAGCAGCCATGCACGTCGCCCACTGCGTAGACGACGGTGTCGGCGAGGTTCAACCGGAGGCGCTCGCGTTGCCCTAGCCGGTCGGGTGTTCGGAATTTCAACAGACTGTCGACCTTGTTCGAGCGTTGTCGGTTGCCGCAAGTCTATCGCCCGTCATGCTCCCGATGGCAATCTCTGCCGCGAAACAGCAGGGCGCTGCAGGCATGTTCGCCGCCGGTCATCCTCCCAAAACATGCGGAGCTCCGTTACGACAACGGCGAAACACGCCGCATGACGACGAAAGCGAAGCGCCAAACTGAGCGACTCAGCTATGCTGACAGGCAGCTAAACCTGAGGGAGCCGAAGCTCCCGACCGATACAATCTTGCGATGCAGGCCTCCCCGTAGAAAGCGGTTCCATCCGATCAAATCGTGTTTCCAACGTCACGCCGGGGTGCTGCGTTAACCATTGGTTAACCATCAGTCCATAGGCATCGAAGCAACGGAAAATTAACCAAGATGACCAGAGTGCTAACAGACACGCGTCCGATCCGCCTCAAGGGCCGCTCCTTCCTGGCGCTTACGCTCTCGCCGGATCTGCCCTTCGACGAATGGCTCGATCGGCTCGATGACCTGTCGGGGCGTTCTGCGGGCTTTTTCCTCGGGCGCCCCATCGTTCTCGATGTCGAGAACCTCGATATCACCCGGTCGCAGCTGGCGGACCTCATCAGCGCGCTCGCCCAGCGCAACGTCTGGATCATGGGAATCGAGGGCGCTCGTCCCTCGCTGCTGGGCCCAGGCATGCCCCCTGCCATGAAGGGTGGCAGGCCGGCTCCCGATTTCGAGGCACCGGCGACCGAAACCAACGGGCCGGGCACATCCCTGGCGCCTGCGCTGCCGGTAGAGACCCTGATGGTCCGCCCGGTACAATCGATCATCATCCATGAGCCGGTGCGGTCCGGCCAGTCGGTCGTCTTTCCGGAAGGCGACATCACCGTTCTCGGGTCGGTCGCCTCGGGCGCGGAAGTCGTCGCCGGCGGATCGATCCATGTCTACGGGGCACTGAGGGGGCGGGCCTTGGCGGGCTCGGTCGGCAATGCATCGGCCCGGATCTTCTGCCGGAAGCTGGAAGCGGAACTGCTGGCGATCGACGGCCTCTACATGACCGCCGAGCACATGGACCGCAAGCTTCGCGGTCAAGCCGTCCAGTTCTGGCTCGATGGCGATGCGATCATGGCAGAACTTCTAAACTGAAACGGCGGCAGACCGGAGGACAGGAGAGCGAGATGGCGAAAGTAATCGTGGTTACATCGGGCAAAGGCGGCGTAGGCAAGACGACCTCGACCGCGGCCCTCGGAGCGGCGCTGGCGCAGCGGAACGAGAAGACCGTCGTCGTCGATTTCGACGTCGGCCTGCGCAATCTCGACCTCGTCATGGGGGCCGAGCGGCGCGTGGTCTATGACCTGATCAACGTCATCCAGGGCGACGCCAAGCTGCCGCAGGCACTGATCCGCGACAAGCGCCTGGATACGCTGCACCTCCTGCCGGCATCGCAGACTCGAGACAAGGACAACCTGACGCCGGAAGGCGTCGAGCGGGTGATCGGCGAACTCAAGCAGTCCTTCGACTGGATCATCTGCGACAGCCCGGCCGGTATAGAGCGCGGCGCAACCCTGGCGATGCGCCATGCCGACATCGCGGTCGTCGTCACCAATCCGGAAGTCTCGTCGGTACGTGACTCCGATCGCATCATCGGCCTTCTCGATTCCAAGACCGAACGGGCAGAGCGCGGCGAGCGGGTGGAGAAGCATCTCCTGCTCACGCGTTACGATGCCAACCGCGCCGAGCGCGGCGACATGCTGAAGGTCGACGATGTCCTCGAAATCCTGTCGATCCCGCTGCTCGGCATCATTCCGGAAAGCATGGATGTGCTGCGCGCCTCCAACCTGGGCGCACCGGTAACGCTTGCTGACAACCGCAGCGCGCCGGCTCTCGCCTATCTCGACGCGGCACGCCGGCTTGCCGGCGAATCGCTGCCGGTAACCATTCCGGGCGAGAAGCGCGGCCTGCTCAGCAAGATTTTCGGGCGGAGGGCGGCGGCATGAGCATCTTCAATTTCTTCAACAAGAAGAGTTCGGCGCCGACCGCACGCGAGCGGCTGCAGGTGCTGCTTGCGCACGAGCGGGCGAGCGAGGGGCACTCGGACCTGGTGGCGGTCCTGCGGGAGGAGATCCTCGCTGTCATCGCCAAGCACGTCCAGATCGACCGCGACAAGGTCAACGTGAAAATGGACCGCGGCGAAAAGGTCTCCACGCTCGAAGTCGACATCGAGATCCCGCTCAACGCGCGCGTCCGCGCAGCTGATGGCACTCGAAGCGGCCGCAGCGCCGCTGCCGCCGGGGCGAGCCAAAGGAGGACAGCATGACCCGAGCGGAGCTGCTTGCGAGGCTTCAGGAACTGCAGCAGATGCCCAAGTTCCAGAACCGTGACATCTGCACGATCAGTGCCGTGCTGTCCAAGGAGGCGCTGAGCAAGCACGTCGAGGTCTGTGAATCGGCCGTTGGCGCGCCGGGCCGGACGGACGGGCGATAAGCCGAGATCGAACTTGCGGCACCGGGTTCCTGCCCCAATTGCTTCGTGCCGATGCCTTCAACTATCGCCTGGGCCGCAGCGCGCTGATCGGGCAGAACGCCGATCTAGAGTCAGTTTCATTTAGTTTGAAGCGTATCCGGCATTGCGGATGTAGTTTGCGCATTCGGTTGGTGTGAAGTTG